>DUMW01000027.1 GCA_012839765.1 Bacillota bacterium | reverse complement strand
GGCGGTGTCCGTGCGGTCGTTAGCGATGCGGGTGAAGAATTCTTCTTTTTGCGGGATAGGGAACCTGCTCCTGTCACCACTGGTGCACAGATGGATTATGATACAACAAAAGAAAGGTAGGTGGATACCATGGATAAGGCCAGAGTTTTGGGCAATGTCAAGGACAGTGTTACCGGTAAACCCTTGATTCAGCCTGTGCGGTTACAGATGGGTGGACAGGAGATCGAGGTCAAGGAAGGATATTTCGAGTCTGAACTGCCCTTGGGCACCTATGATGTTTCCATCACCGCTGAAGGGTTCAAGGACTATTCTACCACTGTGGTGCTCTTCCAGCCCCTACAGACCCTATATTTTATTTTGGAACCGTCGGAAATTGGATGGCTAATTCGTCTGGTTTACGCGGAGGCTGGTGGAGAACCCTACTTGGGCAAAGTGGGTGTGGCTGCTACGGTGCTAAACCGGGTCAAATCTCCCTCCTACCCCAATGATATTACCAGTGTGATCTTTCAACGGGTGGCTGGGTATGTACAGTACAGTCCCGTGGCTGACGGCCGGTTGTATCTACTGCCCGGTCCCCATGATCCGGAGGCAGAGAAAAGGGCTTATCTGGAGTGTATTGAGGCGGTAAAAGAAGCTTTGGCCGGGGCGGATCCGACCAAGGGGGCCGTTGGTTTTTACAACTACCACACCGTGCCCTGGAACAACTGGGTGCGCCGTCAGCCAGTGACCGTGGACATTGGCAACCATCGCTTCTATGGCGAAGGAATCTAGCCCTTAACTGGTGAAAAGCATGCCAAACATGCCCCCGATACTGCTCCCGACCAGCGTGACCAATATCTTGAGCCAGTTCAGACCACTGAATCCCTTTTCCACGCCGAAAAGGAGATACCCTACGAGCAAAAACAACAGTCCCACTAAGAAACCATGGAGCCAACCCTTGACCTTGGCCTTCCGTGCCCCCTGGCCCCCACCAAGGGCAGCACTGACTAGACCCAGGTAGAAGATCCATTTTTCGGGAAAGGTCGGGGTGTTGGTGATCAAAAGATAAGCGGCAATGACCAGCGAAAAGACCAATATCGCCCCGAAGCTAAGCAGGGTGCCCTTGAGGATCGCTTTGACACTGATAGCCACTTTCCCATTGAGGTCCGTCTGCATGCTCCATCCCCCCTAGTGAAAGGTATGCAGGGGGGATGGGGATCATGCAAAAAAAGAAGCCAGGGGAAAACCCCTGGCTGTTGTATCATTTATTCGTCGTCGGCCTTCTTGGCCTCGGCAATTACTTTTTCGGCAATATCGTGGGGTACCTGCTCGTAGGCGTAGAACTCGGTTCTGAAGTCGCCCCGGCCTTGGGTCATGGAACGCAGTTCCACGGTGTACTTGAACATCTCAGACATCGGTACATGGGCTTTGATTAATTGTAACCCGTTACCGATAGGCTCCATGCCCAGAATACGACCGCGCCGCTTGTTCATATCGCCCATGATGTCACCCATGTATTCCTCGGGAACGGTAATCTCCGCCAGGAGGACAGGCTCAAGCAGGACCGGGTTTGCTTCCATGAAGGCCTTCTTGAAAGCCATGGAGGCAGCGATCTTAAAGGCCATTTCTGAGGAGTCCACACTGTGGTACGAGCCATCCAGCAAGGTAGCCTGGATGCCCACCACGGGATACCCGGCTAGGACGCCCTCTTCCATGGTCTCCACGATGCCCTTTTCTACCGCGGGTACATACTGCTTAGGAACAGCTCCACCGAAGATCTTGTTCACAAACTCGAACTCTTTACCATCGGCGGTGGGCTCGATTTCAATGATAACATGTCCATATTGGCCGCGGCCACCGGACTGTTTCTTGTGTTTCCCTTCCGCCTGGCTCTTGCCCACGATGGTCTCCCGATAGGGCACCTTGGGATCTACCAGGTCCACCTCCACCCCGAACTTCTCTTTCAAACGGCTGGCAATGATCTCCAGGTGTAGATCCCCCATTCCCCAGATGAGGTTTTCCTTGGTCTCTACGGTTCTTTCTACCCGGAAGGTGGGATCTTCTTCGGCCAGACGGGACAGACCGGAACTGATCTTCTCTTCATCGGCCCGACTCTTCGGTGTTACGGCTACCGCATAGGAAGCCTGCGGGAAATTGATGGCTTTGAAGACCACTGGTTTGTCCTTGGTACAGAGGGTGTCGCTAGTGGTGGTGACCTGAAGCTTTGCCACTGCCGCGATGTCACCGGTGGTGACCACGTCGACGGGGATTTGCTCCTTGCCTCGGATCAAGTATAGCTGGGACAGCCGCTCGTCTTTACCCTTGGTGCTGTTGAAGACGTTGGAGTCGGACTTAACTTGTCCTGCGTACACCCGGAAAAGACTTAACCTACCCACATAGGGGTCGGCCATGGTCTTGAATACCTGGGCTGCGAAGGGCTGGCTGGGATCCGCCACGATTTCCACCAAATCCTCGCTGTTGGGCTTACGGGCCTCAGGTATGTTGCAATCCACGGGTGAAGGCAGACAATGTACACAATAGTTTAGGAAAAGGTCCAAACCAATGAGCTTGCTGGCGGAGACACAGATTACCGGAACCACATCGCCGTTAGCTGTACCAATGCCCAGACACTTACCAAACTCTTCCTCGGTGAGGGGTTCCCCTTCCAAGTACTTCATCATCACTTCTTCATCGGCCACTGCTACGGCTTCCATCAGTTCTTCCCGGTAACTGCTTAGCTCATCTGCTAATTCAGCAGGGACTGGGATCTCCTCAGCTTTGCCGTTGGTATATTTGTAGGCCTTTTCGTTAACAATGTCCACTACCCCGGTGAAGGTGTCCGCGGCACCGATCGGCAAGGTGATCGGTGTCACCTTGTTTCCAAACCGGCTGCGCAGTTCCTCGAGGACTTTACCGAAATCGGCGTTCTCTCGATCCATCTTGTTGATGAGAATCATCCGTGGGGTGTTATAGGTTTCGGCCATGTTCCAGGCCTTTTCGGTTCCCACTTCCACGCCGGAGGCGGCGCAGACCACAATCACAGCTCCGTCGGCTACTTGCAGGGCTCCGTGGACTTCGCCAACGAAGTCGAAGTATCCTGGAGTGTCGAGCATGTTGATCTTGTTGCCGGACCACTCACAGAAGGCCAGTGCAGTATTGATACTGACGTTTCGGCGAATTTCCTGGGGATCATAGTCCAGGATTGAGTTACCATCATCAACCTTGCCAAGACGGTTCACTTGGCCGGTGATATACAACAAAGCATCTCCCAACGAGGTCTTCCCTGTTCCCCCGTGGCCGATAAAAGCTACGTTTCTAATCTTCTCTGTACTGAAAGCCTTCAAGAAAAAATCTCCTCCTATACTCGGTGATTACGGCGAAACACCTGTTAAAGTAGACAGCCATAGCCCGACGGATGCGCAGTATATCGGTAAATGGGCCCCTTCTTGGTGATAGACTGCATACATGACTTTACTCATAGCCAGTATTATACCATAAAGGCCTACGGCGATCTATAACGGTGCCCGAATCGGGTTACCGCCGGCTTGTCCCCTGGTGCTGTGGGCCTTACAGTGATTCTAGTAGAGCCATCACTTGTTTCATATCATCCCAGACCGGTCTTTTTAGTTGTGGGTTCCGTAACAGGGCCGCCGGATGATAAGTGGGCATCAGCTTGATCCCTTCCAGTTCATACCATTGTCCCCGCTGCTTGCTAATGCGAAAGTCCGGATCGATTAAGGCCTTGGAGGCGTGGGCGCCCAGGCACACGATGACCTGCGGCGCGATTATGCGAAGTTGTGCCTGCAAATAGGGGTAACAGGCCGCCACTTCATCGGGATAGGGCGTCCGATTCTGCGGAGGTCTACATTTATTAATGTTAGTTATGTACACCTCTTCCCTCTCGTAGCCCATGGCCTTGATGATTCTCGTCAAAAGCTGACCGGCCCGGCCTACAAAGGGACGTCCCAACTGGTCTTCCGTTGCACCGGGGGCTTCGCCTATAAACATCAGCTTACTGTGGGGATTTCCCTCCCCAAAGACCACCCCCCTACATCCTTGGCGCAGAACACATCGGTTACAGGCCATCACCACCTTTTGCAGGTCTTCCAAGGTGCCGATCCCGTCCAGGTCATAATTCAGGAAAGCATTCAACGTCTAAACTACCTCCACATGTGCACTAACGAATTACCCTTCGGATGAATCCGCGTCCAACCGGAGCGTGTCCCTTTCGATCCTCAGGATCCTGCGGCTATGATCCCAGTTTACCGAAAGACCAAAGATCTGCTCCAGGCTTGATGCGGGTAAGTAGACTTGGCCATCGTAGTGAAGCACCGGACCGTCCAGGGGGATTGTCTTCGGCCCCACGAATACCTGCCAGACACCTTCGTACAGGGTGAGAAACTGGTGCCAGTAGGGGACTTTCACCACTGGTTCTGGTTCAACAAAGCTGAAATCGATCCCTACCAAGTGGCCGATATCCGTCAGGGACAAATAGATGGTGTCATAGGCTACTAGCCCCGGATACTGGGTCTGATAGGAAACCCCGTTCAGAAAGATAGTGTGGAAGTTTACCGGTCGTTTGCGCCAGATTTGAACCGTGTCATCGGTGCTGATCACCAGGGTGTCCTCCCCGATGCTATAGACACCGCGGATAGTGAAGCCGGTGTTGCGATTGGTCCAAAGGTCTATCATTTGATTTCCCGAAGCCCTTAGCAAAACCGGGTTGCGATCATCGGCATAGCCCACCACGGTGAATTGTCCTAGCCCCAGTTCACAAGGGGAAAACCCTCGCAGACTCAAGTTTTCGCCGAAGAAGTGACTCTGAAGCTGAAACCTGCCCCCTTGGTACAGATAGGTCTGGATAATCTGTTCAGTGGTGCCAACTACCAATTGGGAGGGCTGTTTCCCCGGCAGAACGCTAATGTGGGTGATGTTTCCCCAAGCATAATTATCCCAAACCGGGACAAAGGCACCATCGGTAAAGGTGAGGACCTGTAACCAATTATCCCGGGCGATGATCAGTTCTTCTTCGGGGGTGTTGCCAAGATTCCCCACCGTCACCTGCTTCGGTGTAAAGGGCAAGGTGTCCTCCACCACAGAGCGAAAGCTCTTGCCGTCCCAGGTAAAAAGTATCAGTTGCCCGTTTTCGGTGATGGTTACCAAGTCATCACCGTAAAGGCCGGTGATATTGGCTACTGCGACAAAGGATATCCGGGACCACAGGTAGCCGGTGCGAGAAACCTGGTATAATCTATCTCCCTGGAGCCTCAGGTAATGAACTGTACCAGGCCCGCTGCTACCAACGATAAGGGCCGGGTACCCATCGATCTCCCCTACATCTAAAGCGGTGATGGGGGCTGAAAACATGTAGGATGTGATGGGCTGCAGAAGTTGGTCCAGAACCACGACTTCACTGTCAGCGGCCAAGATGATCTCAGGGCGGCCGTCGCCGGTAAGATCTCCGACCACCACAAGGCTAAGATCGGGATACGGGACTTCCGCTTCCAAAACAAAAATGGGACCACTGCTTTGGATCTCCAAATTGGCAGTGCAGACACTTCCAAAACCCAAACAACAGGTCACCACCGCCAGTAGGAACAGTCTCCGCCGCATAGGGTCCCTCCTTCCGTATTTCCAATTATCCCAGTCGTTTCAAGTTTAGGTGCTTCTGCAAAACGGTCAGGGCTGAAAAGGCCACCACGGCTCCCAGCAGACCGGTGATCAGCTGCGGGAAGGTCATCATCTGGATCAAGGGTGCTGGTGCCTTGAACCCGAATAGACTGACTAGGTAGCGGACAGAAAAGGCTAACCAGACAAATTTGACCACAACTGATACCAGATAAGCGGCAAGTTCATTTACTTTGCGCAGGAACCCATAGACTAAACAAAGGAGACCATTGCCAATGGCGATGAAGGGGACCATTTCGGGTCTTCCCATGATGCCCAAGGTAAGCGCAACGATGGGGGTAAAGCACCCGACTATCACCCCCGACCAGGTGCCCACAATGGCTGTGGTCAGGAACAACATGGCGTTGACCGCTGATCCTGTAACGTATTGCGAAAAGAAGCGCGATGTGTACTGGAAGACTACGGTTAGTGCCAAAAGAATACCGGTGAGGACTATCCTGTTTAAGTTGGTTTTCACAATACTGCCCCCTATATATAGTGGATCCCAAGCGCATTATACCACTTGTAGTGTTGGAAGTTCAAGCCATGGGACAGTATGGGATCGTCCTCACCGGGTTCTTTACGCTTTAAGTCCGGATTTTACCACTCGGTTTAGCAGGCCGACCACCACTCCCGAGACCACTAGGCTGGGAAGGATATACATGGCGTTGTATGACAAGGAATAGACCAGGGCCGGTGTCCCCTCAGGGGCCTGGCTGCCGAAGAATACTATTCCTGAGACTACGTGGGCCAAATATCGACCGGCGGTGCCCACAGCCAAGCCCAGCCAAGGCTGCTTCTGGAAGAATCCTGCCAGGCCGATGGCGGCGAAGGCCAAAGGATAGTCCACAATTACCTGTATCGGGTGCACGAAGAATGGGTCGATCAGCAGCTGGAGTAGGCCAAAGACTCCTCCGGCCACAACCCCGACCACGCCACCCCGGCGCAGAGCCAGGATGAAAATGGGTACCATTTCCAAGGAGATGGAGCCTCCATAGGGCATCCGATAAATCCGCAGAAAACCCAGTACGGTAGCAAGGGCGACCATTACGGCCACTTCCACGATGACCAGTGTTCGGTCAGAGCTGTTTAGTCTTTGCATCTTCTTTCCTCCCTGTGATGTGAAAGCTTGGTTTAGAGCCGAATCATTGTGTGTTACCTAGTCTGTCCAAAACACCTCCCGCAAAAGAGTGGACTGCAAAGACCAATTTGCCCCTCCATGCTTTGATTAGCCGATGCTCTTTGTATAGTACACCGCTACAAATTAAAAAGCGCGCTCTCCATAGGAAAGAGAACGCGCCAAAGTTCCGTTGAGCTCCGCTTTCCTACGCAGGCATTACCCTAACAGGTTCAGGGGTCAGGAACGAATCCACTCTCAGCACCCTGATGGTGCTCCCCCAGCGGGCAAATCAATATTCACTTTGCAGTACGAGCTATACTATTCGACAGCCCAAAAGAGATTCCTGCCTAGCTTAATAAATTGTCTCCACTGACTGATGTCGATGGTTGGTTCAGCATCAATGCAAAGGTTGTTCTTCTGGGTAGGTATGGGGGGTGCTTTGGTATTTGGTAGTAAGCTGGGAAGAAAACAAGGGGTGGGCGTAGGCGGCAATGCCAAAGGAAGGCCCATCATAACGGCCTCCTTTAGCTAGGAAACGGGTTTTCACCCGCTTCCTAACTGGAGGGTTTTTTGCTGGTTAACGACCAGGCGGTCATGATGGCCACAAGCCAAAACAGAATCTGATACGGGTTCTCTCGAAGTGAGTCGAAAAAGAGACTGGAAACAGAGGCCACAAGCTTACCGGATTCCCAGTGACGCAAGCTGAGATAATTGCTTACGGTGAGAACTAACACAGTCGCGATCACGGCAAGGGTCTGGAGTAAGGCTCCCTTCTTGAGTCGGCTGCCATAGACCATGCCGTATCCGATGATCATACCCACCAAACCTGAACCGATCGCGTAGATCACGAAATTGAGGATCCCGATACGACGCCGCGATATTTTTTCCAAGCCCGCCAAGAAACCGTACCATACCAAAACCGCCAGCACCAATGCACCGACAATGATCAACACTGACTTTAGGTATTTGTTCATGGGTTTCATCGCTCAGTGCCCTCCTAATCTATTGAATAGTCTACTTTTCCAAATCAATTGCTACCGTATTTAAGAGATCCGCAATGACATCCCGATCTGTGGTGCCCCGCAACTGACTTTCCGACCTCAAGATGATCCGGTGGGCCAAGACGTTGATGGCCAAAGTCTTCACATCATCCGGTATGACGTAATCCCTCCCCCGTATACCCGCCAGGGCCTGGCTAGCCTTGAATAGGGCCAAAGTGCCCCGTGGGCTGACTCCTAGTGCAATATCGCGATGTTGGCGAGTGGCTCTCACCAGGTTGACAATGTATTGACGAACCGATTCTTCTACATAGATTTCTTTGATCACCTGTTGCATTCTGCGAATCGTTTCCTGATCGGTCACCGCGGTGAGCTGTTCAATGGGATGTTGCCTTTGAAGCCTCAGTAGGATCTCGTGTTCTTCCTCCTCTGTCGGGTAACCAAGTTCGATTCGGAGGAAGAAACGGTCCAGTTGCGCCTCGGGTAGTGGAAAGGTACCCTCGTATTCCACTGGGTTTTGGGTGGCGATGACGAGGAAAGGGCGAGGTAACGGATAGGTGGTTCCATCCACCGTGACCGTGCGCTCTTCCATGGCTTCTAGTAAACTGGACTGGGTTCTGGGCGTGGCCCGGTTGACCTCGTCAGCTAAAAGGATCTGGGACATCACGGGCCCGGGTCGGAACTCGAAATCGTTGGTTTTTTGGTTGAAAACCGATACTCCAGTAATATCCGAAGGCAAGAGGTCGGGAGTAAACTGAATTCTGCTGAACTTGCAGCCGAGACTGGCCGCTAAAGATCGGGCTAGCATTGTCTTGCCGACCCCTGGCACGTCTTCCACCAGGATGTGGCCCTCGCACAAAAGTGCCACCAACAGCAATTCGATGGCGTCGGTCTTGCCCACGATGACCAGTGCGATATTCTCTTCAATTTGGTTTGCCCAAGCTTGTACTTCCTGTGGGTTAATAGTTGTTAGCAATCGTTATTCTCTCCCTGTCTGGACTCTCTGACAACTCTGGGTACTAACAATATATTACGTGACGTGAGATAGATTTCCTTCCGTGAATTACGTAACAGGTCCCTCTTCGAAGTGGACAATGTTGTTCTTTTCTTGTTTGGCCCTGTAGAGGGCACGGTCTGCCTGTTCCAACAATTCTTCCTTGGTCCGGGCCGGCTCTGGGAAGGTGGAAATCCCGATGGAAACCGAAAGCAGAGGGGTGTCAACGAGAAAGTCCTCGTCCATGGTGTGTTTCAGGCGCCTAAGGGCACGCACCGCCTGGTAGACACTGGTGGCCGGCAGGAGAATAACAAACTCGTCGCCACCAAAGCGGACCACTAGGTCCGAACGACGGATACTGGTGCGCAGGAACTGAGCCAGTTTATGTAAGAAGCGATCGGCATAAATGTGGCCGAAAGTATCGTTGAATTGTTTGAATCCGTCGATGTCCAAAATGGCCACGGAGCAAGGTTTTCCCGAACGTTCACAGGTGGCCAGAATCCGTTCAAGTTCCTGGTTAAGCATATTGCGGTTGTAGGTCTCCGTTAAAGGATCGATCAACGCAAGCTTGCTGGTATGGCTGGTGTGTAGGACAAAGAGCGCCAATTCCATCACTAGGAGCACCGTAAGATGTAATGAACAGATATTAAGGGTCTTGATAAGACTGTAATGAAACAGGATATCCGAGACGACTGCCGCGGCGACTAGCCAGGAGCTGACGAAAGTAGTCAAAAGCTCGTACGGAAAGCGTCCTTCTGTTGTTTTGAATACGCAGATGATGGTATAGGCAAAGTACAAGATGGCTGCAAAAATGACCGCTTGGAAGAAAGGTAAAACCTTGGTGTAGACTATTGCCGGAGTGACCAGGGTAATAACGGTGAAAAAACCAGTTACCAACCAGAAGGTCTTGGTGACCTGCGGTGGACTGATCCGACAGGAAATGGACTGGGTGAAACTGGCAAAGACCGGCACGGCTAAATACATGGCTAAGTATTCCAGTTTCAACTGCCACTCCCAAGACAAACCGGGCCACAGGGATTTGATCAGAATGTCGTCGAGAAACAGGGTGCGACCCGCCATGATCAGGCTAAAGATGGCAAAGTATAGAGTATGGCGTTGAAACCGGGTGAACATGTATAGTCCCAAGTGAAAGACACTGGCAAGGACGACACCGCCCAACAGGAACATGATACGAAGTTGTCTTTGCTCTTTCTGTCTGAGAATGGTCGACGCCTCACCGAGGATGAGGGGTTGCCACATACCACCGCGGCGGTGGTGGAAGTTGGACACCTGCACCACGATCTCCATGGTGTCATTTACGGGTAAAGGTGTGACCACCACGGGTGCGTACTCCGGCACCATGTCCTCACGTTGCTCACCCACTACCCCGTTTTTCGCTACTAATCTACCGTTGATCCACATGGTATAAGCAGTACCCATGTAGGGAACATACAGGGCTAGGGGTTCAGTATGCTCGGGTAACGTGACCTGAAGTCGGAAAGTGGCATATCCTTCCCCCGGAAGCTTCCCTTCCCCTAGGGGATATCCGTTCCAGGCGCGGGGCAAGGAGATGAAACCTGTAGGCTGAGGCATGGTGACGAACTGAGCGGGGTCCAGCAGTCGTTCCCAATAGAACTCCCATTCCCCCGCCAAGGGCAGCGAAGGTTCTTGGGCAAAATTCACCGTAGAAAGGTCTAGAAAACCTTGCAAGGCTTCGGGAGTGGCACCTGCTGGTTGGGACGGGTTCAAAAGGATGATGATCGAACAGACTAGAATTAGATCAGAGTAGCGTTTCATAACTAGCTAGCCGAGCTGGCCCTCCCTTGATACCACCTTTATCCGGAGTCTAAAGTCCACTATTACGCCCGAGGCGTAAGATTCCCTTCTTTTTCCTCGGTGTCAAAACGCGCACCCTTGGCACAGGATGGAAATGTAGCTATCAGAGTAAGATGCTATGCCTTCTTGCTAGACATTAACTTTAGCAAATCTTTAGTGCTTTTTCCAGTTCACGTTCTGCCTTTCCAGGGCAGATTGGCTTATGCCGGCTAGCATTAACAGGAACATTTATAGAGACGGTAACCTGTGATCTAAGAAGTCTAAAAAAAAAAAGGCCCCGAGACTTACAGGGGCCTATAACCTTTACTGTTCGTAGACTTTTTGCAATTGGCTTTGACGAAGCCGGTAAATCACATAGACCACAACACTGAGGGCAAAGCTTATGCCGAGGATGACAAGGGGCACCTTAATTGTGGCCTGAATGACGTTGAGCACTCGTGCCGTTACTCCCGTGGGGATATCCCCGGGCTGGATGATCTGTGGAGCGACAAGATCAAAGTTCCTTCTCCAAGCACTGCGCACGGACAAGTTGCGGGCAAACATGATCAGGCTAGTAGCTCCGACGACAAAACTGGTAAACAAAACGCTCTCGAAAAACGCCATGTCATACTTCTTGGTAACTAGTCCCCGAAGCAGCTCCGACACCAGCACGATGGCTCCCAAAACGGCATGGATTAGTCCCGAGATGGCGATGGCAGGGAGCTTGTCAAAGAACGTCGCCTCGGTGATATATTGCTTCAGAACGGTCCAAGGGTTCTCATCAAGTAGCCGGGTATAGCTGCCCGCAATATGGATGGTGGACATTCTAGCCGTTAATACATGGGTGATTCCCACGGTAAGAATGGCTCCCGCCAAAAGCAATACCCAAGGTCTTGTGGCGGACCGTTTACCCGTTACCCATTGAACAACCTGTTCCACCAGCAGAACGGCACTTACGACGGCTAAGATGTAAAGCAAAGCGAAGTGGATATGGTTGAAAAGTCCGATTTGTAGGCTAGAGGGCAGTGGCAGCGCCAAAAACCCCATGACTAGTAGCAGTGCAAAGCCCATAATCCATACGCGTAATACATCCGAGTTTCCCATTAAAATAGCCTCCCTATTATCACGTGGTACTTAGCATTAAAGCTTTAGCGTGACCATTCCTTACGGGAATATTTCCGAAGGAGCCTCTTCGCATTTGGACACATATTAGTCAATTCGCCACGACCATCGGGATTTCCTCCTAGGTCATGGCATGAAGAAATGAATCTGTCTGTAGATTGGCCACCGCCCTCAGCGGCCCGATGTGTGAAGACCACTGCTGATTTACTGGTGCCATGATGACTTTCGGCTCAACTATAGTCTCAGTAGTATCTAGACTGCATTTTGTGTTCACAACAGCAGATCCATCATTATGTCTTTTTCCGAGTTAAGAAGGCTCCAACAACTGCCCCAATCAATGCAAAGGGAGCTATTCGGACGAATAACCACTCAAGAATGTGGAATCCCACTCCAAGAACTGCGGTTTCGGGGTCGCTATAGTCCCAGGCCAAGTAAGGACTATCGGCCACTATCAAAACCACAAAAGCAATTAATGTAGCTGCACATAGTGAAATACAAAGCCAATGAAGAATTTTACGCCTAGCCCCCCTAATTTGAGCAAGCTGCGTGTTTATGACCTCAAGTTTTTCGGATATCACCTTTAAGTCATCCACCTTGGGAGGGTCTATAGTCTCTCCAAGCAAAGTGCTTACAGGTGTTTCAAGTACTTCCGATAGGGACATCAACATCTCGGCATCAGGAACTGACAAGCCTTTTTCCCATTTAGAGACTGTCTGCCGAACTACATTTAGCTTGATGGCAAGCTCTTCCTGGGTAAGTCCTTTTGCTTTTCTGATCGCCTTGATGTTTTCATTTAGCATTAGCAAAAACCTCCTTTCATTTTGTAACTATCTTAGTCTCCCGTCAGCCGTTGCCACAAGCAACGCGGACTAACATTCCATTGAAACCAATCCACCTTGCGAAACTTCCAAAAGGTCAGCACTACACATTCCAAATCATAGAACGAAATATGGTATGTCTCTTGTTATATACAAGATTCACAATCTTTCCCAAGTATTATCAAACAAGTACATTTAGTATAGTTAAAATCTCATAGTGCCCCCTTGATGACCCTCGATGTGAGAGTCATCTTGACCTATACAGAAACACGATTTATCTACCTACGTTCTGGTCGTCCAATTTAGAAGACTTGGACTTTGACCTCAGCGTATAAGCTGTATATACTTGAGGGCCATACGCTCCTAGTTTGTTAGTGATCCAGTATGGTTGCCCGTATCTGTCATCCTCGTATTCTCTATTCTTACGCATAGACAATGATCTGACTCTTTTGTGGGATGAAGAGTATGACCGTCTCGGTGTAAAGGGGCCGCTGATGGGCCTAAAGACCGGTGGAACCAAATCCCCCATCTTGACGTGCTGTATCACTTAATGAATCCGTAGTCTCCACCTTGACCCGATGGACTGGGGCTACCACCAGTTGGGCGATCTTCATTCCCTTAGTAACACTAAAGGGTTCCTTGCCGCAATTGAACAACAATACTTTGATCTCACCCCGGTACCCCTGGTCAATGGTCCCCGGGCTATTTAGCACGGTAATCTGATGTTTCAAAGCCAAACCACTCCGCGGCCTCACTTGTCCCTCTGTATTCGGGGGCAGTTCAATGCTGATGCCCGTTCCTACCGCTGCAACTTCTCCTGGAGCGATAACGGTTTCGTCGACGGAAAAAAGATCCAATCCCGCATCGCCCTCATGGGCGTATTCGGGAAGTTTTGCCTCGGGTGAGAGCAATTTGACCTTCAACGTTGGGTTCATCGTTGCAAATCAGTCCCTTTCCCTTTGTGCTTGGTTCCTGTATTTGTATTGAATCAATCGCAAGAGCAATAGAGCTAAGACAATTCCGATGCCATCTATAGCCACGTCGACCACGGTGCCAGATCTTCCTACTTGAAAGGACTGGATGAACTCGTCGATGCTGGCTACGGCAAGGCTCAGAAGAAGGGCGGACAAAAAAGGCCGCCTCCTCAACCCTCTTGTGCCCACACTGGCGTAGTAGCAACAAAGGGCCAGCACCGCGTAGCCTGTGACGTGGATCGTCTTTCGGGTCCAGAATACCAGCAAGTATTTCTGGTGCACTGTCAGGTGGGGAACATATCTTTCTAACAGTGCGAACATAAAGGACGCATGGAATTGCTGATTTTCTGATGCAATGACCACAAGGACTATGAAGCCAAGGACACCCAGCCACCCGACAACTGTGCGGATCCTCTCCATCACCTTTGGACCTTTCTACGACCACAAGTCGTAACAGACCAGCTCATCTAGAGACTTACGTCGTTTAGGCCTCTGTTCGGGCGATTTGGGATACCCGAGGGGCATTAGGGCAACCACTTTATACTCCGCTGGAATGTTCAACAGCTCCTTCGTTTGTGCTTGATCAAAATGGCCAATCCAACAGGTACCCAGTCCCAGGGCGGCTGCGGCTAAACTGAGGTGGTCCAAGGCGATAGCTGTATCCACTGCATAGGCCGGTACCTGACAACGCATCACCCGCTCCGGCTCCAATGCCACAGCTACAATCACCACCGGTGCTTCCCCTACAAAGCGCTGTCCACCGGCGATGTCGGTGAGTTTTTCTCGGGTTGCCTTGTCTTGGACTACGATCAGCTTCCATGGTTGGCGATTGTTGGCCGAAGGTGCCAATCTCGCGGCCTCTAGGACTTTCTGTAGCTTATCCTTCTCAATCGGTTGCTGGGAAAAGCCACGGACACTCTGCCGTTTTGTGGCAAGACTCAGGAAATCCATAATGTACCTCCTCCTGTGGGATCCGGCCAATTCCAGGAATCGGGTGGTCACACTATACTATACCATAGGGGCGAGATTTCATTCAATGAATAGGCCCGTGTGGAATAGGGTCTTATCTGCCTTTTTTGACCAGTTCTGAGAAAGGCCCGGTATTGCACCGGGCCTTGTCTAGCAACTACTTTATGCCGAAGATTTCTTCTTTCAAATCCAGGTAGTACAGGTAGTTCTCCTCGGTAACGTCAGGCGGACAGCGATGATCACAGAAGGGAATGTATCCTCCCCGCTCCACCAAGGGGATCAATGATTCCATGTACTTCTTGATCGCTTCCTTGCCTTTGATCAGTTGAATCTTGTCAAAGCCCCCCATGATCCGCAATTCCTTGCCATACTCGTCCAAAAGTTCCTTAGGATGACTGCAGCTGTTTACTTCATAGGGGAAAAGACAGTTGATACCAGATTCCAGGAAATAGGGTAACAGAGGTCTTACATCTCCATCACAATCCACATACCAAATATCAATCCCATATTTTTTAAGCTTCCGGTTAATCCTCTTGTAGCGAGGGACTACAACGTTCTTGAAGAAGTCTAGGGTGACCAGGGGACCGTGATTGAAGCATATGTCTTCCCATCCCGCGGCGTAATCAAAGTCGAAATGGGGCAAGACCTGGTCGAGAAAGTCTTCCACAAGGACGCAGGCGGTCTCCACCATATCTTCGACCATGTCCGGGTAGTCATAGCACGCATAGGCCAGTCCTTCCACCGTCAGCATGTCCCGGATTTTTCCGATCATAGAGCCGCACCATACCCCTAAAGGATAGTCTCGATCCTCCGGGTGCTTTTTCTTCAAAGCCTCGATATCTACTTTCCTTCGGGGATCATCCCGGCGAAATCGCTCGACCTTTACCCTTTTCCAGTCCGCCGGGGTTTGGATGGAAGAACCGATACATCGAGGAATTGTGGAATGGCCCGTTTTCGGCACTTCCACCAATAGCCCATCGGGATTGATCTCGATCTTGGTGGTGGGCGTTTCTTTGACGATTTCGGTCTTGAAGTATGGGGATAACCAAACATTGCCCCCAATTAGCTCAAACCGATCAAAGTTGAAGAAACGATCCGCCTCCGCGTTGTTGCGGATATTGCTCTTCTTGAAGATTTCCCATGTCTCGAAGTTTTCGTTCCAGTACCCAAACTCCATATTGAAAGTACGATCGAAGGGTTGATAGTGCATCTGCCGGTTGAAACGCTCGCGATCTGTCATAGTACCCTTCCACTTTTCGCGACAGGGTGTGATGGACATAAAGAGCCTCCTTTGGTTAGTCTGGGCAAAATAGCATGATCATGTTATGATTATACTACGTTGCAGAATGGGTATCATTAGGATAAGTTGCTAAAAAATCGACAGATCTTGCTGGGGGTTGCAGATGGTGACAGCCCTAGGTTGGGATAGTAGGTCTTGGTCTATTCATCACACGCCTGCGGGAATGGCCCGTTCTCTCTTCTATTACGTGCAATCTGGCGGACATTTGTGGGCCACTGAACGGTATCGCACTGAACGTCAGGATTTGAACAGTATGTTGCTGGTTTACACTCTGAATGGAAAGGGCTACTTGGAATACCGGGAGAAGTCCTATACCCTGACCCCGGGTATGGGATTCTTGATTAACTGTATGAATTACCAACTGTATTATACTGACCCACAGGATCTTTGGGAGATTACCTGGATTCACTTTAATGGCAGTGAAAGTGCGGGCTATGTGGAGCGGCTCTATGAGATCCAAGGGCCGGTGTTTCATGTACCGGCAACCAGTTCAATTCTCGCAAACATGAAGGACATCCATACCATGATGAAGCAGAAGGATCCGCGTCTCGACGTTCAAGCCTCTTGTCTTATTGTGCAGATTCTTACGGAGCTCTTGCTGAGAAGCTATGAGGGAAGCGGTAACAATACCCTCCCCTCTCCGGTCGACAGGGTGATCCGGCAGATCGAGGAAAGATACGATCGTCCCCTTAATCTTGATGCATTAGCTCAGAGTGTGGGGATGAGTAAGTATCACCTATCTCGTATCTTCAAGAAGCATACGGGGTTCAGTCCCTATGAATACTTGCTGAACGAACGTCTTACCCAGGGAAAAACCCTTTTACAGAACACTAGACTATCGGTGGAGGAAATCGCCCAGCGGGTGGGCTTCAACAGCGCAAGTCATTTCATCAGGATGTTCCGGAAATACGAAGGCCTTACCCCCTTACAGTTTCGCAAGCGGTCGATGTAGTATTACGTGTTGGACTCGATTCGCTTGGTATAAGGACTATTGATGAGAAAATGCCTTGCCGTAACCGGAAGAAGTTACCGAACGTTATCCTAAAAGAAGCGATGTCGCGGGTCTGTTCTGGCAGTTTCGGTGCGGGAAGATTGCAAGAAGAAATGATCCCACTGAGAGAATCTTTTAGGATGCGGTTTCCCACGTCTTGGCAGGAAGTGTTCCTCTTGATGCCCTCAATAAAGCCTGAAATCAAGTCGGTTTCAGCACGCCAAGCTACGAGAGACAGCCTTGCAACCCAGACCAGAGAAAAAAGCACTGTGGATTCAGATATTGGTATTTCCGGGAATTCAGTCAGTTCTAGATCCTATATGAAAGTGTACGCGTTCCTTACTCCCGATTAATATAGAAAAGGGTGATACTGGTGTACTATCCAGTATCACCCAATCCGACTCTGCAACGTCAGGTCGATTACCTAACCGTCGTATCTCCCTGTACGCCCCGTGATTACGGTTCCGGTTTAGATTCCGTTTCAGATTCCGTTTGAAGTACGCCGTTCACGAAAGTAACCTCAGTATCATCTCCATCGCCCAAGGTAAGTGTATACCCCCCTTCTGGTGTATCTTTCTTGTAGGTTCCACTGGGGACTGTTTGCAGGATCTGTTCAACATTGGTCAGATAACCCTGAAGGGGAACTTTTAGCTCGTTAATATTATTCTCTTGCGTTTGAACGTCGGGATACTTTCCTGTTTCAATCTTATACATCTCCAAAGCCAGCACAATGGCCCTTCCATTGCTCTCTAGTTCTGCCCTGCGGGCCCTTTTCTGGAGACCAGTGAAACTAGGGATGGCAATGGCGGCGAGGATTCCCAACACTACAATAACGATTAACAATTCTGCAATGGTAAATCCTTCTTCATTTTTCTTTCTAAATAATTTAAACATAGATTATTCCCCCCTCGAATAGATTACGGTATTAACGGCAGAGGCTAAGAGTTGTGCTTCCCTCCCTTCGTCATCGTTCTCCACAAAAAAAACAAACCGGCCGATACCTCGGCCGGTTTCACTACTAGCTCACCCTGATCCAAAGTGACCACATACAATCAGGGTTCATCGCTTCCGAAGTTACATACAGTAACATGACATTCAGTTATTAACATGAGATATTCTACCACATACCATTAGATATACACAAGACCTATTCTCACCTTTTTGTCTATTCTTGACAAGAACCAAGGGGTAGACTACACTACAGAGAAAGGCGCTTCCTAATTGCTACACGACCTCGGGATGTTTTCTGTGACTTACTCACTCCACTATGCCACGACCACATCAACCATTAGGAACAGCCTAACATTTCTACTTAGTCCGTGCATAGAGATGAGTCTGTACGGTTTTAGGCGATGCGCGGGTTAGAAAGGGATAGACCATTGGGAACTAAAGTGACTTTCTGGAAGTTGTTGCGCTTTTTCCTCCCTTTGGGGGCCACACCATTTCTGATCGCTTCAACCCATTCCATCGTAGATGGCGCTTTGGCTCGTTTGCCCAATCCAGAGGTTAACATTGCCGTCTTTGGTATCGTCAAGTCGATGGTGAATGTTATCAAGGCACCGGAACTGATGTCTACCCAGGTCTTCTTAGCCTTTGTGGACGATCAGAAAAGCTATCGACTTGTTCGCAGGTTTAACTGGCAGGTCATCTCTGTTGTCTTTTTCCTGCTGAGCCTTTTGGGCTATACACCCCTGGGGGGGCTTGTGCTGCAATATGTGTTTAAGATCGACGATCCTGATCAGTTGGATCTTGCCTATCGGGCCCTGCGGATTGCCGCTTTCCTCCCCTTTGTAGAAACTTTGAGGAATGCCTATCAAGGAATGGCTGTTGGTTTGGTACGGACGGGAATCATGGCCGTTGCCACTGCGATGCGGGTGGTGGTCTTGTTCTTCTTCCTTTCTTGGGTGGTGGCAGGTCAGGTCTTCACTGGCATTGAGGCCGGCAGTATCGCATGGGTCGCCGGCATCGGTTTTGAGCTGTTAATCATTCTTAGTTACTTTGTTTGGTCCTTCGGTTCGCTTTCCCGGGGAGTGACTCACCTTCCCTCCAAGGACCACGGGGAGCTAACCATGGGGATGGTACGGAATTTCTTTATTCCTCTCGGGGTGATGAGCCTTATCGCGGCCTTGATCCCCTCGGTGATCCAGGCGGGGATTGCCAGGTTTTCCTTGGCACCGGCGGAAGACTTGGCTGGTTATGCCGTGGCCTTGAGTCTGATGACTGTCATCGTTGGTCCCGCCCGTTCCCTTCACCAGTGTCTGTTTGTGTATGGTGCCGATGAGGAGGGTGTGGTGCGCCGGTTCTGTTTGCTGGTGGGCCTTGTGCTGACTTTGGTGATGCTTTCTTTGGCCCTCACGCCCCTGGGAAACTGGGTCTTTGGGTCTGTTATTGGTGTATCCCCGACGGTGACCAAGACTGCGCGGGGTGTCCTTGGGGTCTTCGCCCTGTTCCCCATTGCCTGTGCCTGGCGGGAGTTTTGCTGGGGGATTATCATGCAGAATGGTAGTACGGGGATTATCGGTCGGGCGAAGACCGCGAATCTGATCGCGGCCGTGGTGGCATTGCTCACTAGCCTAGTACTTTCGGTTCATCCGGCCATTGCCGGAGCGATCGGCTATACCAGTGGGGAGATCGTGGAGAGTCTTGTGATCTGGCATCATCCCGCAGGCAGTAAAGCCTTGCGCCAGCGGATGACTATCCAGGAAAAGCTGTGACGCGATTCACTACCACTTCTGCATGAACTGGTCCAAGCCGGCCATGAAGTCGTCCACTAAAGGCAAAAGCCCCACCCGCCTCACCCGACAACCGGTTCCTGCCACCAGCGGAGCGATGATATCCTGGACGCGACTGCTGGTGGTGAAAATGTGTTCCGGAATGTATCCCAATTCATCGAGGGTAGCAACGAAGCGTTGCTCGATAAGCGCGTCGTTTTCATGATCCGCGAACAGTTCAAAACCCGCCACTTCACCGGTGTCGGCCTTGAGAACTACGAAGAGTTTGGGGAAAACCGGCCGGCTGCCTCCGTTATTCACGCAACAGGATGTGACCCACCGCAGATCCACATAAAGGCAGGCTTGGGTCCGAAAAGGTAGGCTGCGCACACGTTGAACCAAGGGCGTATCCTTGATCTTAAACGATGGAGCACTACATTCACTGGCCAAAGGCGAGCTTACCCACTCATCGGACCAAAGGATCTCTCCTACTGGGGTAGTTTCCGCCATGCGGACGAAATGGGTTCCATAGATACCATTGTAGGCGAATCGCCAGGGCTTATCTTTATTATGCTCCACAATATCTAGCGTTTGGATCAAGATCTCCGTCAATAGGAGGATCTCTTCGGTATCAGGCAGAATCGGGGGACTTCCTGGAACCAGGCTACGGAACTGGGGCCATGTTTCCCTTTCCTCCGGTTCAAACCCGAGGAGGCGGATTACGTCCGCATCTTCCGGTGTTAGGGTTTCTCGGCTGGAACGGAGGACAATGAGGGCGTTTAGCTTCAGGAAGGTCTGGGTGAATTCAAAGGAGCCCGGGTTACTGTCCAAGAGCATCTGATGCTGGCTTAAGGGCCGTTCTCCCCGATAGGCAAGCAGACCGTAAGTGCTTTCGGCGGCCCCCAGGACACAACAATAGCTGACATCTTTGGTCCGGGGGTCTTGGATCCCGAATAGATGGGTATCGTCGAAGTGTTTCCAAGGCTGTGCGGAAAAGTACTGGTCCGCCGCCTGGTACAAAGCAGACCAGATTTCCCTGGGAATCTCCAAATATTGCTGCATGGGCCTCACCTTTAAGTTTACTCCAGGGAGGATCCTAGACTAGGCTAGGATCCTCTCGATTTCATCCAGCACTTCTGCGGAAAGCTCCACTCCGGAAGCCTTGACGTTTTGCTCTACCTGCTCCGGAGTCCTCGCCCCAACAATGGCGCTGCTGATGATGGGTAGGCGCAGGATCCATGCTAGGGCCAGTTGAATTAACGTAAGCCCTTGTTCTTGGGCCAGAGCCTCAAGCTTTTCCACTTTTTCCAGGTTTTCGTCCGTCAGTAGCCATTCGATGTACTGTTTGGCCCCTTCCTCGCTGGCCCGGGACTGGGGGGGAATGGGTTGCCCCTTCTTGTATTTACCCGTGAGGACCCCTTGGGCCAAGGGAGAGTATACCACTTGTCCGATGCCCTTTTTCGTACATAGTGGCAACAGTTCCGCTTCTATCTTCCGTTGCAGCATGTTATAGCAGGGTTGATTAGAGATGATGGGATCCAAATTGAACTTCTCGGCAAGATAGAGTGCTTCTGTGATCTGGGACGCATTCCATTCACTGACACCCACGTAAAGGACTTTTCCCTGGGTTACCAGGTCATCTAGGGCCCGTAAGGTCTCTTCCATGGGTACATTGGGATCGAAACGGTGGCATTGATATAGGTCAATGTAGTCGGTCTGTAGCCTTTTCAAGGAGGCATGGCATTGTTCCATGATGTGCTTACGGGACAACCCGCGATCGTTTGGCCCATCGCCCATGGGGAAATACACCTTGGTGGCTAGGACATAGGAATCCCTGGGAAAATCCTTCAGTACTCTTCCCAGGACCTCTTCGGCAGCACCGCGATGGTAGACGTTGGCGGTGTCGAAGAAGTTGATCCCCAGGTCATAGGCCTTGATGATACAATCCTTCGCCATAGAATCATCGACATAACCACCATAGGTAAGCCAACTTCCCAAACCGATCTCGCTTACCCTCAAACCACTCTTGCCTACTTTGCGATAACGCATAGGCTCTCCTCCCTGTCCAGCTATGTATTGAGGTTCCCGGGAGAACCTTCTTACCATATTTCGCTACTTGACCTAGATAATCCTTTTTGTGACCTCATCGGTCAATGCACCAGAAAGTTCCCAATCACAGTGGTTCCCGGAGGACTGGTCAGCGCCGTTCTGGGCCGTGACTGGAAGCTGAACGAACGACATCATGATTTGGTCAAACTCTATGGCCAACCTTTGCACCTCGGGATCCTGCGTATTTCCCCCGGACCTTTCCCATGCCTGGTGCAGCTTACGCCGAATCTGTTCCATTTCGCCGGCGTACTGTCTTACCTTGTTCACGACACAACCTCCTGTACAACATTGTTACTCTGCACACAATTGCTATTATAGTCATTCTGACTTCAGGGGACAAGGCCTAAATTTATAGAATAACATCAAAACTTCTACAAAGCGTGATGCGACAAGGGAAAAAGGGCGAATACAGCCCAAAAGAGGGTCCCAGATTTCAAGTCGCTTTTTTCAAGTAAGAAGGAACAAGGAGCAAGGGGTCTGGTACCGGGCTACAAAATCCTTTTGACCGTGAGGTTTCTCATTGGTATGATCTAGAAGGAAACTGGATTTGGTTAAGGCGGGTGTGTTGTGTGATCACTATCGATGATGCGGTGGAGTTATGTGTTTTGGCCGGCGGTCTGTTGTTGGGCAGTAACGCGGAAATCGATCGGACCGAATCCACCATTGGGACCATTGCTAAAGGGGTGGGCATGGTAAAAGCAGAGGTCTTTGCTATTCCCACAGGTTTGGTACTCACCTTAGAAGACCGGGAAGGAAACCGGAGGACCCAGGTCCTACGAGTTTCTACTACTACCAATGACTTAAGCGTGGTTGATGAGGTCAATGGGGTTTCCCGCCGATTGGTGGCCGGTACCCTTGATCCCAAGGAAGCCATTGGGATCTTGCAAAGACTCAGCCAAAGAAAGCCACTGTCCCCCTGGCGGGTTGCCCCCCAGGTAGGACTAGCCTGTGGCAGCATTGCTTATTTGATTGGCGGGTCTTTGCTCGACGGAGGAATTGTTTGGTTGATCAGCTGTACTGCCCATCTGCTCAGTTCCTGGTTAAACCGGATGACACGTTACCGAATCTTAAGTACTGCCGCCGGTGCCGTCTGGGTGACCTTTTGGGTGTTGGCCGCCAGTCGCCTTGTCCAAGGTTTGTCCGTGGACACGGCCATCGTGGGGGCCCTGATGTTGTATGTTCCCGGGATTACCATTACCAATGGAATACGGGATCTTACCGCCGGCAATCTCCTATCGGGGGCGGCACGGGTGCTGGATGCCTTGCTGGTGGCCTTGATCCTGGCCTTCGGTGTGGGGGCAGTTCTCTCCCTGAATGCAAAGGTGGCGATCTTTTGATGTGGGACTATCTCTTTCAGTTATTCCTGGCGGGGATTGTGGCCATTGGTTTTGGGCAGCTTTACCGGGTTCCCGATCGACTGAAAAGATGGGTGGCGGTTCCGGGGGCTTTAGGTTGGCTGGTGGTGCTTTTAGTGCGCCTGTCCAAGGGGAATGACTTGGTGGCCTTCTTCGCTGCTTCCACCGCGATCGGTGTATCTGGGGAACTGATGGCCCGGCGGTTTCGGGCTCCCGCCTCTTTGTTCATCATCCCCGGCATCTTCGTCTTAGTGCCCGGGGCCAATGCTTATTATGCGATGTTGAGCTTTGTGCAAGGAAACTTCGAGCAGGGAATCGTGGAAACGGTTATCACCATTCTCCTGGCTACCAGTATTGCCATTGGCCTGATTGTGGCCAACTCCATTGTGTACTTCCGACGCCGATAAAAAACTTCCCGGCCCAGGGGCCGGGAAGGAGGATTACGCCTTGAACACCAGATCCAGTACTCCATGGAGGGGACGTTCGCTGGTGAGGAAAGTGCAGATCACCTGCTCTGTTTTTTCAAGCTCCAGGACTAGTTCGTTGGTTCCGGCCCGCAGGTCCACTTGGCAGACGTTTTCCTTGGGCGCACGATGATAGGCCGGCATGAAGTCCCTGGTCCCCGTGCTTTCCAGTACTGTGGTGCCGTTCAAGACGGCCTTAAGACCGCCGGTGGTGGCCACTAATAGGTAAACCCGCTGCTCCTTCGGGGAGATGACCTGGGTGATCGCGGTGCAGGGTCCTGGGGGCAAGGTTAAATGGGTACCACTGAAGCCCATGATGGTCTCCTTCCCCTCCCCTTGGCGCACCCGGTAGAACCGTCCCGTTTCAAAGACCACCGGAATGCGTTGTTCACTCCAAACCCGTTGGTTTAGTTCCCGCTTGAAGACGAGGGGCATCCGTAGATAGGCTGGCAATTCCTGGGGGGGCCAGAGGCTGAGCTCCACAGTGGTACTTTCACCGGGGGCCAGCTCCAAACGGTGCTCTGAACACTGCCAACCCTTCTCCACCTCCAGGGTGACGGTACCCACCCAGGGACTGGTGAGGGTGTTTTGTACTTCGAGCGTCAAGGTGCGCTTGGTGCCAGGGAACACCGTGGGTCCTTCGGGTCCCATGTTCACGGTGACCTCCAGGCTCGACAGGGAGCGGCGGTAGGAGGTGACATTCCTTGCCCAAAGCTTTGCCGCCGTTTCGGTGAGATCGTCGGTGGCGGGGTAAATGGCTAGTCCTTCCTCGGAAAGGCCTGCCAAGGCATCCCGCATCAAGAGGACTTTGAGGCCCATGCGGTAGGTGCGTTCGGTAAGTTCCCTCAGGTCCTTTGGGGCCTCGAAACCATGCACCGTGGGGGTAACCTTGATTTCATCCCCCACCGGCTCAATCCATTCCTTGGGCAGACCTGAACGTCCCAAGATGATACCCAGGATAGCCCCCAGGGTGGCTCCGGTGCAGTCGGTATCGTAGCCGCAGTTTACTGCCTTGAGGATGGCATCGCCAAAATCTTTGCCATAGAGCCAGCCCAAGACGGTAAAGGCGATGTTCTGGGGTGCATCGGTGGCGTTATGATGACCGTGCTTTTCCAGGACTATGTTTCTGGCTTCCAGCCAGTCCCGCCCCTCTCTATGGGCTTTGATCACTTCTTGTACTGCCGCATAAACCCGACAAGTCTTGGGGATTACTGACAGTCCAATCTCTAACAATTGATCTCGATCCTTGATGATGAAAGCTGCACTTTCGATGGCGGCAAAGAACATTTCACCATAGAGTCCTTCCCCACCGGCGTGATCTGTTACCGCGTCGCACCAAGCGTAGCCGATGGCCAGGTCCGGCCGACCAGGGGTGACCATGGCCCAGATCTCGGAACGGATGGGTGAACCCATACAGTCGGTGAAGGGGTTGTCAAACCAACCGGACAGAGGTGGCAGCAGGCCCTTGCGGGCGTTGGTCAACCCGTAACCGTACTCGTCGTAATTGAAGAAGACATGGGCAAGCCAGGCCTCCGCCAGATGGGTTTCATCGAGATGGGGTCCGTAAGTTTCCAGGGCATGGAGCCAGACCAGTTGCAGGTCCAAATCGTCATTGGGTAAAGGCCCCTTCTGGGGGAAGAACTCTAGATTCAGCACTTCCTTGCGCCCTTCCATGGGCGCACCTAAAGTTCCCCCAATGTTCTTGCCCAACCAACCGCCATAGATGCTGTCGTAGTATTGCTGTTTGCTCAACTGGACTGCCAATGGGATACCTCCTTCTTATTGTAATGGGTTGACTATGTACCGGAAACAAGCTGTACTAGTATAGTATAGAAAAGCTTGGCGAAAGACCATGGGGCAGATTGACCTAAACTAGTACAATTTTGACCAAGGACATCCCGGGGATTCAGCCCCTGAACACTTCCTCCAGGTGCCACTGGACAAAACCCGGTTCCGGGTAGTAAAGACTCCCCTTTGGGGGACGGAAGCTTTGGTTTTCATACCTACGGACCCACTCTTGATAACCACAGGTGCCGGTGACCGTCGGGGAGACTTTAGTAATGTAGAGATTCTGTCCCGCCACCTTCTTGATCCCCATGGCTCCCCGGTCGAAAAGCTTGTGATGAAGGACGCACAGACACAAAGCGTTATTGACCACATCAGGGCCACCGGCCTGGAACCATTTGATATTGGCGGCTTCTAAAGCGATGGGTCCCTGATCGAGTTTCACATCAAACCCACAGATGACACACTGGTAGTCATAGACTGCCAAGACCCCTTCGCGAAAAGCCGGATCCCGATCGGGCCTTCTCACCCACCGATAGTTCAATCCCACAGTCTTCAGTATATCCCCCTGGGATGTGGGGACATGGGTGTATTGAAGATCTTCCGCGAGGACTTGCACCAGCCCGGGGTCCTCCCTCAGTAGTTGGTAAACCTTCTCGGGAAAGCCACCGGCGATCTGGTATCGAAGACAGACTCGCTAGGGTTGTCCTTTAGGCTTACAACTCCCGAAGGAAAGAAGGTCCACAATCCGTCGGAACACAGATGAACAAAGGGACCCCTTGGCTTGGTCCGGCGCGGTGGACCGAATTCTTCCAGCAGTCTACCCAGATCTGCCTTCACTTCCGCCCAAGGCAACCAGCGCTCGGACAGGCGTCCCGGGGCGTAAAGCAAGAGCAGTGGCTTGTGGGGGGCGCGTTCACCGCGTCTTTGCCATGGTTTGATCCGGGCAAACTTTTCCCCCAATTCTTCCCGTGTCATCGCTTTCACCGTGCAATCCCCATCGTGTTACTCTCCCTTTTCGCTGGAACCTTTGCCATTTCCTGCCCCGTTCTTCCGGAAGGGATCTTTTGACCCGCTATTGACCTTGATGTTACGTCAAGGTGTACAATGTTCCCGAAGGGAGGCACGAGGTTGGAATACACGGTGCAAAGCTTGGCGGACCTGGCCGGGGTAAGCCCCCGCACCATTAGGTATTACGATCAGATTGGACTACTGCCGCCCGCGGAGGTTAACGCTTCCGGTTACCGCATCTATCGACAGGAGCAGGTGGAATTGTTACAGCAGATCCCCTTCTACCGGGAATTGGGGGTAAGCTTGGAAGAGATCAAGGCTATTCTCCACTCCCCCGACTTCGACCCGGTGGTGGCCCTGAAACGCCATCGGCAACAGTTGCTGGAAAAGCGGGACCGGTTGGATCTTCTAATCCGCAATGTGGAAAAGACCATTGCGGCAGCGGAAAGGAGAATTACCATGAGCAATGAAGAAAGATTTGCGGCCTTCAAACGGCAGATGGTGGAAGAAAACGAGCGGAAATACGGTAAAGAGGCCCGGGAGAAGTACGGTGATGAAGCGGTGGACGAGGGGAATCGTCGACTGCTGGGCCTGAGTGCAGAGGAGTATCGGCAGTGGGAGGAAACGGGCCAGCAGCTGATGGAGACCCTGAAGGCAGCCTTTGCCACTGGGGATCCCGGCGGAGAGCTGGGCCAGAAAGCCGCAGAATTGCACCGGCAATGGTTGTCCTTCTGCTGGCCCGCCTACAACAAGGAGGCCCATCGGGGTCTGGCATGCATGTATGTGGAAGACGAGCGTTTCCGGCAGTACTATGATAAGGAGCAGCCGGGTCTTGCGGAATTCTTACGGGATGCCATCCTCATCTATACCGGGAATAAGGAACAGGATTAGGTGTTAGTGCCCCGGGGTCCGGGGCACTACGATTATCTAGGCGGAATCTACGTGAACAGGGAGTTTTGCTACGGTTTCCACGACGTGGGGGTCTAATCCCCCTCCGGCGGCGTTTTCTCTGAGGATGGCGATGACTTCTTCCTGGGGAAGGGGGTCTTTGTAGGGACGTTTTTCGCTGAGGGCCGCGTAGACGTCGGCTACGGCTAATACCCGGGAGCCTAGGGAGAGGTTTTCCCCTGGGATCTGGAAGGGGTAGCCTCGGCCGTCCATGCGTTCATGGTGGAAGGCCGCCCATTCCTTTACCATCTCCAGTCCAGGAATCCCGTTCAACAGTTGGTAGGTGAAATAGGGGTGCACTGTGACATGGTTCCGTTCTTCGTAGGTGAGCTTTCCTTCCTTTTCTAGGATGCTATTGGGTACCGCCAGTTTACCCAGATCGTGTAGGAGTCCGGCCAATTCCAACATATTGCATTCCCTTTGGGACAAACCGAATTCTTGGCCGAGACGTCTGGCTGTACTCGCCACCAGGAAGGAATGACGGCTGGTAAAGGGAGAGCGCAGGTCGATCATTTTGGCGAAAAGCCGACCCAGGACAAAGGGATCGACGAACTTGTCCGCAATGAGATAGGAATAATCCATGGCTCGCTCCCAGACGTAATCGGTGGTGAGATCTAGCCAGAAGGACGGCAAGTCCGTGAGGCGATCAAAGGCCGCTACGATCCGGGGATCGAATTGGATGCCAGCGTTTTCCCGGACCCATCCGAGGCTTTCCTCCACCTGGCCCGGTTCCAGCAGGCCGTCCCCGGCCGCCACCACGATCCGATCCGCCAGATGGATGATGTTGGCCAGGAAAGCTTCTTCTGTCTCTGGCATGGCGAAAACAGGATGATGATGGTATCCCACAATCGAGGCTAGGTTTTCGAATTCCGGCAGGCTCTGGAGCAATTCCTTTCCCCGCCGGCTGTGGAGCTCCACTTTGTCCTGGGGGACTTCCAAGGCCATCAGCTCTGCCCGCTCCTGGTCGCTTAGCACTCCCACATCGTGCAGGATCGCCGCCATAAACAGCCTCTTCAGTGTTGTGTTGTCCAGGTTCAGTTCTTCGCCGATCCGCAGACTGGCAAACAAAACCCGGATCGCGTGCATGCGGAAGTATTCATCGGCGATATCCAGCGCCCCAGTCACCGCAAAGAGTAACTGTTTCACCGGAATCTCATTGAAGACGAAAGGCATGACCTTTAGTACTCCTCTACTTTGATGATGTATAGAATCCAATCGGATTCCGGGACCGCCAACATCTACTCAAGGAAAGGTGTTCCTAAAGTTGGAACACCTTTCCTTGGAGCAACCCTCTACAGCTGGGGTTTATCGATGGTGACTAATTTGCTGTTGTTCCGGATGGACTCTGCACCGGCTACCCCTGTGGCCACGGCCATCCGGGCGGCGATGGGATCGGCAATCTCACTCTTCCCTGTAAAGACTAGATCCAGGAAGTCTTCCGCGATCAAGGGATCGGCACCGCCGTGGCCTCCCTCGGTGGGAGGTTTCACATCATAGGTACGGTGAGCGTATTCCCGCCAGGTGTTGGAACGCCGGGTCAACACCGTGATCTTGCTCTCCCCATTGACGTTTTCCAAACGTCCTTCGGTTCCGATAAAGGTATAGTTCCGCCAGATGTCCGGGGCGAAATGGCACTGCAGGTAGCAAGCTCGCACGCCGTTGTCCAGGTTCATGAGGATCATGTTGGTATCTTCCACATCGATTTCTTTCCTAAAGACACACATTTGTCGACGGGCCGGCTCCGCACGGGATTGCACTTCGGTACAGGTCTTATTCTCCGGACAGGTGGGACAACGGAGATCGTTGTCTTTGTCGCCACCGTAGTAGTCCAAGCCACCGGTACCCACCACCGAAGATGTGAAACCGCCAGCTAGCCAGTGGATGACGTCGATGTCGTGGGCCCCCTTTTGGAGCAGGAGACTGGTCACATTTTCCCTAGTGCCATGCCAGTCATGGAAGTAGAAACGGGCACCATAGCCGATGAAATGCCGGCACCAGACCATCTTCAGTTCACCGATGACTCCTGCATCAATGATCTCTTTCATGGTCCGGACAAAGCGCATGTACCGCATGTTATGTCCGATCATCAAGTGCTTGCCCGACTCCTTCCAGGCCTGCAACATCCGGTCGCAGCCTTCGGTGGTAATGGCCATGGGTTTTTCGCAGAAAACGTGTTTGCCGGCCTTGAGCGCGGCGATGGCCTGCTCTTCGTGGAAATTGTCCGGGGAGAAAATGGCCACTGCATCGATGTCCTGTTCCAATAATTCATAGAAGTCTGTGGTGGTGAAGGCATCGGGGTTTACCGTCGCTTTAAACTGCTCCAAAAACTCCGGTGATGGGTCCATTCCCGCCACCACTACGGAACGTTTCTGGTTTTCATTGTGCCATAGACGTGCCATTGTTCCGCGGCCCGATACACCCACAATTCCGATGCGCAGTCGCTCCATAGATCCTGTCCACCCCTTCATTGAAATTGATCGTTGTTTTCCGGGACTTTGTTAACAACCTTTACAATGCCCGAAGAAACACTTTTCAACCTTAGTATAGATTCTGGAAGGGGCAGGATGATCCCTGCCCCATTTCAAGGTGTCGACGGATTTTCTTTCCCTCTGGCCGCCAGGATGTCCTCTAGCTCTTGGGCCGTAAGCTGATACCTATTGCCGCAGAAATGGCACACCAGCTCCGCCCCCTGATCTTCGGTGATCATTTGCCGCAGTTCCTCTTCCTGAACGACCTGTAGGGCGGTGGCGAATCGTTCCCGTGAGCAATTGCACTTGTAGGCTACCGGCTCCTCACTGATGATCTCCGGTTCTAGATCCGCCGCCAACAGATGAATGATGGCTTCTGGGGTCTTTCCGTTTTCGATGAGGCGGCTGATGGGAGGTAGTTGTTGGGCCCGCTTTTCCAGTTGATCGATAACCCACTCCTCCGCTCCGGGCAGTACTTGGAGAATCAAGCCCCCCGCAGCCCGGACGGAATTGTCGGGGTTCACCAAGACCCCCAGGGAGACAACGGAAGGAATCTGTTCTGAACGGGCAAAGTAGTAGGCCAAGTCGTCCGCGATCTCACCACTCACCAAGGTCACACCACCTTGGTAGGGGGTCTTTAGCCCCGTCTGGCGGATGACGTACAGGTGCCCCTTCCCCACCGCTTGTCCCACCGCCAGTTTCCCCTGGGGGTTCAAGGGCAGATGGACGTGGGGATTGGTGACAAAGCCCCTCACTTCCAAGCTGGGACTACTTTCGGCCACGATCCGGCCCAAGGGCCCGTCGCCGATAATCTGCAAAAGCACCCGTTCATCGGCTTTGCACATGGCTCCCAGCAAAGCCGCCGCCGTAAGAGAGCGACCGAAGGCCGCGGTGGCAGTGGGATAGGTGCCGTGGATGGTTCTTCCCGTTTCCACTGTCTCCGTGGTTCTTGCCACCAAGATCCTCGCTTGCTTGTTGGCGATCATAGCTCGAATGAGTTTATCACTCACAGATAATCAACTCCCAGATGATTATACTACAAAAACTCCCAAAGAGTTTACGACGATGAACCGCATCACCCTTTGGTGTCCTGCGGCATGTCGCCAGGCCAAAGCAGTATTGGCTTTAGGTGTATTGTACCACGGGGCGGACCGATTGGATACACCCGGCGATCTTGGGGATAAGTTCCTGGGAGGTATCCTGTGGTCTAGTGAATGGTCTGTGCTTTGTCTTCCGGGTTGTGGGCAGTGGATATCCGAAACGAAGGAAATCAAGTATTTTCACGTTAAGGGGGGCTGAGGTTACAGATCCTTGCGGTGTGGGTATGGCCTTTTGAGCCTATGGCAGGGATCTGTAACCTTGACGTGTCCGAAGAAGGGCCAGGATCCACAGTGTGCGGGGGTCGTCTTAGATTCTTCGCTTCGTGGCCTTGGCCAAGTGATGGGATAAAGATGCCAACCCAACGGCAAGATCCTCGTTACGCACATGGACGCCAGGTGGCACTTCCAAGACCACCGGTGCGAAGTTCCAAAGGGCTCGCACCCCGCCTAGGATGGCTTGGTCGGCCACGGCCTGTGCGTGTTCGGCAGGTACGGTAATCACCGCCATTGGGATGGCCATCCTTCTAATTAATTCCGGCATCTTCGCCACATTGAGGATGGGCTTGTTCCCTACCTTTTGTCCGATCTTGAAGGGATCGTTGTCAAAAAGGGCGACGATGCGCAGACCATAACGGTCAAATCCCGGATAAAGGCTGATGGCCTGCCCGAGGCGACCGGCACCAATGACGATCGCCTCATTTACCTTGTTCAGTCCCAACAATTCTTCGATGCTGTAGATGAGGTCATCGATGAAGTAGCCTTTCCCCGGGCGGCCACTGATCTTCACATACTGCAGATCTTTGCGTACTTGGAATTCGTCGACCCCGGTTTCATGTCCCAATGCCCCCGAGGAGATGAAGGCGGTGCCCCTTTCCTTCTCTCGGTACAGCACGCGCAGGTACCGGGGCAGTCTCTCTAAAGTTGGCTTCGGTATGGAAACGAGCTGAGCGATCGGGGTCGACCTCCCTTACTGTTTTTCTGTCGTTAGTTCCACAATCTGCTTGATTAGCTCCGGTACCTTCTCCGGGGTGACGTTGCCAATCAGGGTATCGTTGATTCTTACCATCGGGCCACCGCTGCATTGTTCAAAGCAGAAGGTGCCCTTCAAGTTAACCTTTTCTTCACACCCAGCCGTCTGGATCTCCTTGGAGATCTGCTGCAGGATGTCGTAGGAACCCCGCAGGTAGCAGCAGGTTCCGATACAGACTTCCACATCGGTCTGGGCCCCTTCCTCCAGGGTGATTCCCAGCCCTGCTAAGCGCCGCCGGGGCTTGTATTCGGTGTGCAGAGCCTGATGGGCCACTGTGCTGCCGGGCTTCTCCAGCCACTCGTTGTACAAGTTCATCAAGCTGGGGTTCTGCTGGGACTTGCGCAGTTGGGTCATCTTTTCGGCATTTACCAAGCCCTTGGTCCGCTGCTTACGCCGGTCACCGTTAAAGCTTTGGGGTTGGCCGGCACCGTTGACACAACCGCCGGGGCAAGCCATCACTTCGATGATGTCCAGATCCAGTTCATCTAGTTTATCAACTAGTTCCCGGGCATTGGCCAAGCCGCTGACCACCCCCAGTTTCAGGGTTTGATCGCCTAGCTGGGCCGTCAAGACGGTGATGCCCTCGGGACTGATGTGCTTTACCACCTCTACCTCACCGTTGTTGATGTTGGCCCCCAGTTTTTCTGCGGCATAGCGGAGCACTGCTTCGCTGACGCCACCGCTGACACCAAAGATGATTCCCGCTCCGGTGGCAAAGCCGAAGGGGCTGTCAAAGGGCTCCACATCCAGGGATGGGAAGTCGATGCCTGCGTTTTTCAACATGGCCACCACTTCCTGGGTGGTGAGCACCAGGTCCACATCGGCCACGCCGTTGGTGGTGAACTCAGGCCGCTTGGCCTCGAACTTCTTGGCGGTACAGGGCATGATGGATACCAGGAAAATGTCCTCTGGCTTTACGCCCAGTTTCTCGGAGTAATACCGCTTCACTACCGAACCGAACATCTGCTGGGGCGACCGGCAGGAAGATAGGTGCGGCAACAGGTTCGGATAGTACTGCTCCGCAAACTTCACCCAGGCCGGGCAGCAGGAGGTAAACAGGGGCAAGTTGTTGCTGCCGGTGGTGACCCGCTCCAAAAATTCCTCGGTCTCCTCTAGCACCGTCAGGTCTGCGGTGACGCTGGTGTCGAAGACCTTGCTGAAGCCCAGGTATTTCAAGGCCGCCACCAGTTTGCCGATGTTGTTCTCCCCCGAGGGCAGCCCAAAGGCTTCGCCGATGGCCACCCGTACCGCGGGGGCGATCTGGGCAATTACGGTTTTGCCCGCATTGATCTGTTCAAAGACCTTGTCATATTCATGTTTGATGGTCAGGGCCGCCGTGGGGCACACCGCCGCGCACTGGCCGCAACTGACACAGTCCACTTCCGCCATGTTCTTGCCGAAGGCGGGGGTGACCACCACATCGGAACCGCGGTTGGCAAAGCCGAGGACGCCGATGCCCTGGATCTCTTCGCACATGCGCACACAGTCGCCGCACAGGATGCACTTGTTGGGATCCCGCACTACACTGGGGCTGCTGGCGTCGATGGGCAGGTGTTTGTCCCGGTGTCCGAAGCGGATCTCATCTACCCCGAGCCGGTGGGAGAGATCCTGCAGGTGGCAATCGCCGCTCTTCTTACAGGTGGTGCATTCCCGATCGTGGTTGGCCAAGATCAGCTCCAAAGCCAGTTTGCGGATCTTTTGGAGTCTTGCGGTGTGGGTGCGTACCACCATACCGTCGCTAGGCGGTGTGGAGCAGGAAGCCACCACGCCCATTCCGCCGATTTCCACTACACACATGCGGCATCCGCCGTAGACACTCAAATCGGAATGATAGCAAAAGGTCGGCAGGTCGATGCCTGCGTTCCGGATAACCTCCAACAGGTTCTTCTCATCGGTAAAGGTTATTTCTCGGTTATTCAGGGTCAGTTTACCCACTTAAGCCACCTCCTCAATTGCGCCGAAGGGACAAGCCGCTACACAGCTGCCGCACTTCAGGCAGGCCTCTTGATCAATGACGAAGGGTTCCTTGACCTTGCCACTGATACAATTGGCAGGACAAATCCGGGCACACTTGCTGCAACCGCGGCATTTCTCCGGATCAATGACAAACCGTTTCAGGGACTGACAGACTCCAGCGGGACACCGTTTGTCCACAACGTGGGCCAGATATTCGTCCCTGAAGTACTGGAGGGTGGTGAGTACCGGGTTGGGCGCTGTCTTACCCAGGCCGCATAGGGATCCGTCCTTCACCGCTTCCCCAATTTCCACCAAAAGATCGAGGTCCGCCAGTTCACCCTGGCCCGCAACGATTTTATCCAGGATCTCCAGCATCCGCTTGGTACCTTCGCGACACAAAACACACTTACCACAGGATTCGTTTTGGGCGAACTTCATGAAGAAGCGTGCTACTTCCACCATACAGGTGCCTTCGTCCATGATGACCAGTCCGCCGGAACCAACCATGGCACCATATTCCTTCAAGGAGTCAAAGTCCAAGGGTACGTCCAGATGCTCTTTGGTGAGGCATCCACCCGAAGGACCACCGATCTGGACCGCCTTGAAGTCCTTGCCGGACCGCAGGCCGCCACCGATCTTGTAGACGATGTCGCCGAGCTTAGTGCCCATGGGCACTTCGATCAGTCCCGTGTTGGCCACTTCACCGGTAATGGCGAAGGTCTTGGTGCCAGGGCTCGTCTTCGTCCCCACCGCCCGGAAGGCTTCGGCGCCTTTTAACAGGATCAAGGGCACGTTGGCAAAGGTCTCCACGTTGTTGATCACCGTGGGCTTGCCAAACAATCCACTGGTGGCAGGATAGGGAGGTTTGGGCCGTGGCATTCCCCGACCGCCTTCGATGGAGGCCAACAGGGCCGTCTCCTCACCGCACACGAAGGCGCCGGCGCCTTTGCTGATATGCAAGCGGAAGGAAAAGTCGCTGTTGAGAATATTGTCGCCTAAAAGACCGTGTTCTTCCGCATCCGCGATGGCTTGCTGCAACCTTTGGATGGCCAAGGGATACTCGGCCCGGACGTAGATATATCCCTCGTCGGCGCCTACGGCATAGGCGGCGATGATCATGCCTTCGATTAACTTGTGGGGGTCACCTTCCATGACCGACCGGTCCATGAAAGCGCCGGGGTCCCCTTCGTCTCCGTTACAGACAACGTATTTTTTATCGCCCTGGGCCTGCCGGGTAAACAGCCACTTTCGCCCCGTGGGGAAACCGCCGCCTCCCCTGCCCCGCAGTCCCGAATCGATTACCACCTGGCAAACCTCTTCCGGGGTGTATTCGGTAATGACCTTGGCCAGGGCGAAGTACCCATCATTGGCCACATATTCTTCCAGGTTGGTGGGATCCACGTGGCCGCAGTTGGCTAGCACTTGCCTGTTCTGCTGGCTGTAGAAGGGGATCTCCTCACCTTTGATATAGGTTTGGTTGGTCTGGGGGTGGTGATACTGGTTCTTCTCCGGGGGCAGCCCGTCTTCAATGATGCAGGACTGGACGATAGCCGGCACATCCTCGGGGGCTACCTTCACCAGCAACATATCCCCAGGGTTGATGTATACCAAGGGCCCCATCTGACAGAATCCGTGACAACCGGTCTTGGAGACCCGTACACCTTCGGAGCCTTCGGTGAGCATTTCCAGGTCCACCAAAAGGCCGTGCTTCTTGATTTCCTCTTCGAAGGCCTTGATGACCTTCAAAGATCCGTTGACCACACAACCGGTACCTGCGCAGACGGAGATGCGCTTCCGTTCCCGTTTGGTGGTATTGATAAACTGTTCTTTAATCTTGCGCAGATCCGCGACAGATTTAATCATCAAGGGTTACCTCCCCACTCTTCAATTTCTCCAGCAACTCCTTGGTTTTCTCCGGTGTCATCTCTCCAAAGACCTTGTCGTTGATGAGCATCACCGGGGCCAGACCACAGGCGCCAAGACACGAAACCGTCTCCAGGGTAAAGAGCAGGTCATCACTGGTGGGTTTCTCTTCGGAAATCCCCAGGGTCTTTTGGATGGTCTCGATCAGCGGATTGGACCCCCGCACGTGACAGGCGGTACCATCACACACCTGGATGACGTATTTTCCCTTGGGCACGGTGGAAAACTGGGCGTAGAAGGTGGTCACACCGTACACCTTTGCCGGTGAGATGTTCAGCGCCGTTGCCACATAGGCGAGAACCTCTTCGGGCAAGTATCTGTATTCCTCCTGGATCTCCTGGAGGATGGCGATCAAGGCTTCAGGTCTTTTGCCGTGGGCTTCAATGATCGCGTTCACCTTGGCAAAACTGCGGATTTCCTCCGAAGTGGTTTGTTTGGCTGCCACGAACGATTCACTCCTTTATTTAGTAAAACTGCAGTTGCACCCGCTTGCCTTTTTCTTTCAAGGCCGCGGCGATTTTATTTACCACCTGCTGTTTCAGCGCCAGGTCAAAGGGCAAATCCGGGTTTTGGTGGGCCGGATTGATGGCCCCGCCGACATGAAAGTCGATGTAGTCGCTTTCCAAAAGCAGTTGACTCAACTGCCCCGCAGGTGAGTTTTCTTGGTATCTATCCCTCTGGTCTGTGAGCATCTCGGCGGTGGTACAGAGGGTAATGATTCCCTCGGTCACCAGGTCGATTCCCGGGATCTGGCCGCTGGGTGGATGATCCACGGGAAATTGCTCCAGATCAATGGTCAGGGGCCTTTCCAACTCCCTGGCCACAAGCGTAGCGGTGGTGCCTCCGCAGATTACTTTCTTTCCGGGAAAGGCCGCCAGTTTCCGCGCCAGTACCGGATCCAGGGCGGGATCCTTAGGGGGGCCCACCAGTACCATCAACCGCCGGGGCTTGCGGGTCCTGAGCACCAGGGCCGTGGCATCGTCCCCCGGCCGGCCATCATACAGGAAGTGGACGTAATCCAGGATCCGGTCCGCTACGGTCTGGGCTTCCATCTGGGGGGTAAGTTCCTGCTCAAGATAATTCCGCAGTCCCGTTTCCCCCAGTCCCAGGGCCAGCTTGGCACCGATCCCTGCGTGGATCACCCCATCGGTGACACAGACCAGGTAATCATCCTCTTGCATCCAGAAGTGGGCTTCGTTCACCGTCCAAGTGCCTCCCCGCACCCGCCGGGGGGTGCGTTCTAAGACCACCGGCTGTCCCCCCCGGAGGAGCAATGCCTCGGGAGCATCGAATTCGGCTAAATAGGCCTGTCCGGTCCGGCGGATCTCCAGGGCCGTGAGGGTCGCATAAGCGATCTTTCGCTCCCTGCAAAGGGGCAAGGTGGCCCCGATGGTTTCCATCATGTCCTCCAGGGAAACCCCGGAAGTAAACATGCGGGCTGCGATGCTGGTGGTGAGGGTGGAGAGGATACTGGCCTTCACCCCACTGCCTAACCCGTCGGAGACCACCCCTACCACCGAAGCTTCGGTGGCGGTGGTGCGGACGGTGTCGCCACACAGCTCTTCCGTGTACTTAGGCAGGCAGCTGATACCAATTTCCACGTAAAAATCACCCATGACCGTTACCCTCTTCCCTGATGAAGTTGGTCAATCGGGTAAGCAGCACCTTGGTCTCGGCGGTGGTCTCCCCTAAAAGGCCGGCGATCTCTTGGGCGACCCGCATCTGCCGGTCGATGACCTCCTGGGCCTTGAGTAAGGTTTCCTGTCGCAGGGAGGTCAACTTAGCCTGTTGCCTTTGCTCCTGGGTGATATCCACGAAAATGCCAATGACGATGCCCTCTTGTTTTACATAGAGGATGTATTGCTTTGTTGTTAAGTTGTAATTCGGGTAGGCCACCTCCACAATGGTCAGTTCCTCGGTGGACAGGGCCTGCCGAAAATGTTTGGGATCCAGTAGGTATCCCAGCTTCTTGCCCTTTACTTGGTCTAGCTTGCAGAGAAACATCTTCTCTGCTGCGGGATTCAAGGAGACAATGTTCAAATCCCGGTCACAGACCACAATCCCATTGGGAATGGATTCCATAATCACATTGGCCAAAGATTCGGCCCGCTTGCGCATATAGGGGATGCACATTTCGATTTCTGCGGCCTTCCGGTAGACCGCAATGGCCTTCTCCCGGCAAGTATCGTAACCGCAGGCCCCACAGTTGAGCTCATCTTCGGGGCTGAACTTGCCGATTTGGGCCAGGATCTTACGGATCTCCTCCTCGGAGGGGGTGGGCAGCTGGGCCTCTGGCCTTACCCGGTAGTGGCGCCTGGGGATTTCGTCTAAAGCCGCCATGGGCGCTGGTGTTTTCCTTTCCTGCTCGTACCAATGAATGACCCGTTGCCGGCGTACCTCCAAGGAACGGGCCGACCCCAGGGCCGGGCCGCCGATGCAACCGTTCTTGCAGGACATGAGCTCCACCATCTCTAGGTTTGCGGGTCGCTCCTGCCGAAGCTCCGTTAAGAACTCAATGCACTCTTGGATGCCGCTGATGGCCCGCAGGCCTCCGGCCAGCATACAGGGATCCAGCCCAGCAGTCCGGATTAACCCACCTTCTAAGGGGAAAAGTCGGGCTAGGTTTGGGTGGGGCGGGGAAAAATCCCCGGCAGTGCCAGAGAGGTCCAAGGATGCGCCCTGGCAAAGCTCTTCCAGTTCTGTGAAAGTGAGCACCGCATCAATGCTTCCCCGGTGTTCTTCAATGTGCATTTCCGCCTTCTTGGCCACGCAGGGCCCGATGAAAACCACGCGGCTGTCCGGCCCGTATTGTTCTTTCAGCATATACCCGTGGAGGATCATCGGGGATACTACTTTGGCAATCAGTTCTACACTCTCAGGAAAATGTTTTTCAATCAGCTCTACCACGGCCGGACAGCTGCTGGTGATGACGGGAAGTGGTCCGCCCTTAGCCTTGCGGTCCAAAAGCTCCCGTCGATGTGCCTGGGCCACGACTTCCGCCGCCACTGCTGTCTCCTGAACGGCGGTAAACCCTAATTGGGTGAGTATTTCAGGCAAGGCCTTGGCCTGCCTAGGCCATACCGCGGTGAAGGAAGGAGCAATGCTGGCGATGACCGGTGCTTGTCCCCTTAGGAGCTCCTGCACCAACTCCAGGTGGGACTCGACCTTCTTGGCCCCCTGGGGGCACACATTTATGCAGGATCCATCATGTACACATAGTTCATCCCAGACCTGGGCATGGCCATCGATCACCCGAATAGCCTTTACCGGGCACCGGCGAACGCATTTATAGCAGTCTTTGCAATGTGCAATGTTTGTGGTGATGATCCCCATTACTCTCCCCTCACCTGCGGCAGGATGACCTGGTGAATCAGTTCCTTGGCCTTTTCCGGTGTGATGCCGCTTAACAGTTTACCATCCACCAACAGATTGGGACCGTTCTGGCATTGACCAAGACAGAAGACGCAACGCAGTTCCACCGCGTCGGTGATGTCCGCTTCTTGCAGGGCCTCCTGGAGGTATTGGACAATCTGGTGGGCCCCTTTCAAGTAACAGGAGCTACCGACGCAAACTTCGATGGTAATCACGGCACCCACTCCCCAGCCCAAGACTCGTGAAACTTTTCCCGAGTCAACAATAACACATGCCTAGGGCAATGTCAAGGCAATTCGTGCATAATTTCTCGAAGTTTGGGCACAGACTCCCCCCCAGGACGGTCCTGGTGCTGGGAAGTTTTAGACTTAAGGACAGTGGTGGTCTTGGGTTACGCACTGTATCACCGGGCGGGAACGAAGATAGCCGTACTCCACCACCTCCGCCAGGACCAACAGCCACAAAGCACTGACCGCGGAGGGCCAGGGAAACCACCGGATACCTATCACCACACCCGCCAAGGTTATCCCCAGATTCAGGGCCTTTCCCCGGCCGATGTAGGCTGCTTGCCCTGTTCCCATGAAAAGGCCCCACCGATACTCCCTCGCACCGGCAAGTACGGGCAGGATCGCCATGACCTGTACTACCCTAATGGCCTCCTGGGTTACCGGTAAATCCACGGCCAAAAGACGCAGGAAGACCCAACGTCCTACGGGGGTAAACCCTGCAAGTAACAAACCCAAAACACTGCCGCCGCTCACCAGGGGTGTGAATCTTGTAACCTGCCGCCGGTTTGCCTTAGCGGTGAAATTCAAACCGCACTGGTGCAGCTGAAAAAGCGGACCAACCAGTAGCATACCATAGTGGAAGCCAATTTCAAAGGCCGGGAGAAACAAATTGGGATTGTGAGAACGGGTAAGCGCGGCATTGACCAGCGGTGGAAAGACCATGCCCACAAAGGCGGTGAGGATCAACGGTAGGGAAAAGTTCCTAATGGCGGTCAGGGCCAGGGATTCTGCTGAATCTTCCTTTGGCCACGGGGCCTTGGGCACCTGGCGCAAAAATAAGTAGTTGGCCCCAAAGGAGCCCACATAGGCTAGGGATCCCACCACACCCCCGGGCAGACCGGTGGCACCGAGGCCGAAGACTAACAGGCCGACGGTGACCAGTTGGATCAGGGCGCCGACGAGAATCGGGTGAGTCTTCTTCGCTCTGATGAGGAGCCCTACTTCCCTTTGGTGGAGGGTCATTACCAAGGGCAACAGGACCAGGAGCCGGATCGCCTGCTGACTTTTGATGAGCAAAGGGCCCGTGGCCCCCATAAGGCGGGTAAAGACCCAGGGACCCAGGGGGGTCCAGCCCAGGAAGGCGAGTAACCCTCCGGTGAGGAGGGTGAGGTGTTGGAAATGGCGGCAGACCCGCTGGAAGGTGACCGCGTCCTTGGCCAGGGCGGTAATGGTCTGGGGGATGGTAAAGACGTAGGCGCAGATCATGAGGGTGAGGCTACGGGCCAGGGCGAAGGCGCTGAGGGAGAGGGGGAAATCCGGGGTGCGGGCCAATCCCCCATGGAGGAGGGTCTGGATCAGGTAAAACAGCAAACTGGTGGAACACAGGGGGAAGTAAAACATAGCTAAGTCCTTTAGGGAAACTGGAGACATGGGTTGTTACCTCACCGTCGGTTAATTTGTCGTATATTATTACATATCTACTTATCTTTCGCTGGGGCGGGGGAAATTCCTCCTGGGCCGGGGGCAGGAGTTGAGGGTAACCGGGGAGAAGATGTTTCCTTAAGAAGAAATTTATGCACCCCCGGGGGTGGTACGGTGTGGTTTCGTAAAGTCCGCGGGTCGCTGGATTTGGCCCTGCGCTGTGTCCGAGATCCCCAACTGGAAAGTACCTGTTGTGGGGGGTTGAGCTCTGCCCTACCCCTGCCTTTGGCCTGCCTATTGGGTGCCCTGGCCGCGTTGCCCGTGGGGCCGGTGCTGGTGGTGTTGAAGTATATCGGGTCTTTTGGGAAGACGGTGTTTTTTCCGCGGGATCTTATGGGGTTGTTCCTTGTTTTGTTGGGCACCGGAGCTTTGTATGTGCTGCTTACCCGGTGGCTCCCCCTACGGTTCCAGCGTTTTCGGCTGGTCGATGCGGTGCTTGTGGCTTTACTGATCCTGGTCTGGTGGTGGGCCGGTACCACCGCAGCCAGTCAGGCGGTGACGGAGCTTTACCGCCTGTTGACCATTCTGGTGGTGCCTATGCTTTTTTGGATTTACCGCCGGAGTCTGCACTGGTTCTTGGCCCTGGGTGGCCTTTGGGATCGGCCGGGGATGGTTGCGGGGCTGGTGAGATATCACCTTGCTTTACGCTTTGGCCTGCCCCGCCTGGGTCTAGTCTCCGCTCGGTGGGAAGACGGTGTTCTAATCGTTGCCGGTCCCTTTGATCCCAGTGACGAAAAGCGGACGGTGGACCTGGTTAAACGGGAGATCCCCTATGAATTGAATCTGCAGGTGGAGTCTACCCTCAGTGCGGAGGAATATGCGCGGCGGTCCGTCCCCGCCCTTTCACCGGTGCGGCGGGAAGGGAGCACCCGGGCCTCCATCTGGCAGGTGGTGGGTCTGGTGGCCTTGGTTTATCTCTTCCTGGTGGGCGCGGCCTACTTCAGCGCGGGCCGGGAAGGCAGCTGGATGGAACTAGATATTGGTGACATGTTCGCCCATCCCTTCCTGGCGGCTACTTTAAGGGAAGCGGATCCCCGCAATGCTTCGGTGGACTCCATCCTCAAGTGGCTTTTGGTGGACCGGGACTTTGACCGCATCTACCAGTGGCATTTGCACCCTCGGTTGAAGGTCCAGTGGGAGGAGGGTGATTTCCGTTTCTTTGCCCGCAACTTCGTGGAAACCCAGTATCGATATGTGGACCGGATTGGGATTATTGGTGAAAGGGAACTTGAGGAGTGGCGCCATCCCCGTACTAACGAGGTGTATCGCCAGGTGATCCAGGTGGAGGTGGAACTGCGTAACACCCAGCGGGACAGCTTCGGGCGGGTGTTGCAAAGCGATACGCAAATAGTCTCCTTTTACTTTCAAAGGCTAGAGGAGATCTGGTGTTTGATCCTGTAGAAGGAAAAAAGGGGCCGTGGCGGCCCCTTGTCTATTGTTGATACACCACTTTGCCGTTGATCAGTACCCGCTCTGCCTTGGCCTGCACATCCAAGGGATCCTGGGACCACAGGACCAAGTCCGCATCCTTTCCCACTTCGATGCTGCCTACTCGCTTCTCTACTCCCAGGATCTGCGCGGGATTGATGGTTACCGCCCGGAGGGCCTCTTCCCTGTCCATCCCCGCCTTCACCGCTAAGGACGCGGTCAAAATCAAGTGGTTGATGGGGATTACCGGATGGTCAGTCATGAGGGCCACCAGGACTCCTGCTTTCGCGAGGATGGTGGGGTTGGCGGGGGCCGTGTCCTTAAGCTCATACTTGCTCCGGGAGCTATGGGTGGGACCTACGATGGCTGGATAACCCCTCTGGGCCAGGATGTCCGAGATCTTGTGCCCTTCGGTACAGTGTTCTAACACTAAATCCACATTGAACTCTTCCGCGATCCTGATGGCAGTCATGATGTCATCGGCCCGGTGGGCATGGGCCCTAAGGGGGATCTCTCTCCTTAAGACCTGGCCGATCACTTCCAACCCCAGATCCCGGTCTAGGACCTGGTCTTCCGTGGCCCGTTGCTTTTTGGCCAAGTAGTCCTGGGCCTTGGCCAGTTGGGTGCGCAAGATCGCGGCCACGGCCATGCGGGTTTTTACGTTCTTTTGTTCAAAACAGCGCTTGGGGTTCTCTCCAAAGGCTACCTTTAGCCCTGCGGGGGCCTTCAGGACCATTTCATCTACCACCCGGCCATGGGTCTTGATCACCACCGATTGGCCACCAATGACGTTAGAACTACCCGGGCCGGTGCAGACGGTGGTGACCCCACCCATCACCGCGTCTTTCAGTCCCTGTTCCTCGGGGTTGATGCCATCGATGGCCCGTAGGAAGGGAGTCACCGGGTCCGTCATCTCATTGATATCGTTGCCGGCCCAGCCGATCCCTTCTTCGTACAGGCCCACATGGCAATGGGCATCGATGAGTCCCGGGGTAATTACCTTGCCGTTGGCATCGATGACTTCTTTGTCCCCTAGCTCCGGTTGCCCCTCCACCACCGCGACGATCCTTCCTTCCTCAATAAGGATAGTCCCGGGATCAAATGTTCTTCCAGCCATGGTGAGTATCTTACCGTTGACTATTGCCAGCATGTTCTTCACACCCTTCCCTTAGATTTGAGAGTCCATAATATATGTGAAAGCTTGGATGTATCCTTCGCTGTGATTCACACAAGGTCCTTTTTCGGAAAACCAGTGGGCCGGGTGGTATGATCTGGTTGGGAAAGGAGTCCCCTTGGGGTATAATGCATTATATTCCCCTTGGGGTATAATGCATTATATAAGGAAGGTGATTGTAGATGTCGGACCTGCTGGGTATTTTGGCTGAACGGCCTTTCCTTGCCGAGGCGCTCACCTTGGTGGGCTTGTTGTTGGTCAGTATCATCGGGCACCTTTTGGTGCGACGCTACGTTATCTCGTTCTTACATAAAATGGTTGTCCAGACGCGGATCACCTGGGATGATATCTGTGTGGAACATGGGGTCTTCAACAGCCTCACTCCCCTCGTGCCCGCGATCATCTTTAACCTCGGGACCCCGTGGCTACCGGTTACTGGGCCCGTGGTGGAAAAGCTGACCGCTGCCTGGATGATCTTAATTATCGCTGGGTTTTTGGGCAGGCTGGCCACAGCCCTTTTTGCCATCTACGGTGCTTCCGAATGGGGGTCCCGCCGTCCCATCAAAGGGTATCTGGAGACGGTGAAACTGGTGATTTATCTTGCCGCGGGTGTGGTGGCCATTTCCCTCTTTTTGGGGGTTTCGCCCTTGGTGCTGTTAAGCGGCCTGGGTGCCCTCACCGCGGTGTTGATGCTCATCTTCCAGGATACGATTCTGTCCTTTGTGGCGGGGATTCGGATTATCAATAACGATTTGGTGCGGGTGGGCGACTGGATCGAGATGCCTAAGTTCGAGGCCGACGGCTTCGTGATCGAGGCGGGACTACACACGGTGAAGGTGCAAAACTGGGACAAGACCATCAGTCACATTCCCACCCACCGGCTGGTGGAGGATCCCTTCCGTAACTGGCGGGGGATGGCGGAGTCCGGGGGACGGCGGATCAAACGGGCCATCATGATCGACCAATCGAGCATCCGTTTCTGTGATGAAGAGATGCTAGACCGGTATGAAAGGATCCAGTTGATTAGGGACTACGTTCGAAGCCGCCGGCGGGAGATCGCCGAGTACAACCAGGCGTACCAGGTGGATCCCTCCCATATCGTCAACGGTCGACGGATGACCAATCTGGGTACCTTTCGGGCCTACGTCACCGCGTATTTGCGCAATCACCCCCGGATCCGCCAGGACATGATGTTATTGGTGCGCCACCTGCAACCCACGGCGGAGGGGCTGCCCATCGAGATCTATTGTTTTGTCAACGATACCGCCTGGGTGAACTACGAGGGGGTCCAGGCGGACATTTTCGACCACATCCTGGCCGCGGTGCCCCACTTTGATCTGCGGGTGTTTCAGAGTCCCTCGGGATATGATCTGCAGACTTTGGGGGCAAATCGTGTCAATGGAGCGATGCGCCCTGTGGACTAGGGAGGGGCGGCGGACTTTTTCCGCCGCCCTGGGAAAGGGGCTAATCCTTTGCTCACACTGGCTTTCCCTTGACAAAGCCTGGCCTTTTCCGTAGTATTATCGGTGTATTCTTGATGGTTTCAAGGGTTTGTGCACCTGGGCCAAAGGTATCTTGGTGCCGAGTAATACATATTGTTGGGCAGGTTTTGAACTTGGAAACGAAAAAAACGGTAGACTTCACCCAAGGCAGTATCGCAAAACACTTGATTGTGTTCTCCCTTCCCATGTTTCTGGGGAATTTGCTCCAGGCGTTATACAATACCGTAGATAGTATCTGGGTGGGACGGTTTCTCGGTCCTGATGCTTTGGCGGCGGTTTCGGTTGGATTTCCCATCATCTTCGCCCTGATCGCCTTGGTTAACGGTGTGACCATGGCGACGACCATCCTTGTCTCCCAGTACTTTGGTGCCCAGGATCACAAGCAGGTGACGAAAACCATCAACAACTCCATGTTGCTTCTGACGGTGTTGGGTCTTTTAGCGTCGATTATTGGGGTAGCTTTTCGCGGGCCCCTGTTGAGGCTGATTCGTACCCCCGCGGAGATCATGGAGCAGGCCGATGCCTACTTGGGCATCTTCATGTCGGGATTGATCGCCACCTTCCTGTACAACGTGACCAGTTCCATCCTCCGGGGATTGGGGGATTCCCGCACCCCCTTACGATACCTGGCCTACGCCACGGTGATGAATATTATCCTGGATCCCATCTTCATTTTCGGCTTGGGTCCTATCCCCCAGATGGGGGTACGGGGTGCTGCCTTGGCCACGATCCTTTCCCAGGTGGTCTCCGCCATCTTGTCTGTACGTTACCTCTACGTTTCCTCGGGGCTGGTGCGCTACCAGCGGGGGACCTTCCGCTTTGACTGGCAGTTGACGAAGCTGACCTTCCGCTTGGGCCTGCCCGCAGGTATTCAGCAAACCTTTGTCTCCCTAGGGGCTCTGGTGGTCTCTGCGTTGGTGAATACCTTTGGGGCTACCGTGGTGGCTGCCTTTGGGGCCGGTGCCCGGGTAGATCAATTTGCCTTCATGCCCGCGATGAGTATCAGTATCGCAGTCTCTGCCCTGGTGGGGCAGAACATTGGGGCTGGGAAAGTCCAGCGGGTGTATGAAACGGTGCGCTGGAGCTTCATCCTGGGGGCAGCCATCACCCTGGTGTTTTCACTTCTCTCCTTCTTTGTTCCGGAGCTTTTCCTGCGCCTGTTTACCGATGAGCCGGGGGTACTGGAGGAAGGCGCTAAGTACCTAAGATATATGAGTCTGGGTTATGTACCCTTGGCCTTGATGTTTACCCTAGGCGGTGTCTTGCGGGGTGCGGGCGATACCCTTTCTACCATGCTCCTTACTTTCCTTTCCCTGTGGGTGGTGCGGGTGCCGGTGGCGGCTTACCTGTCCTCTCTTCCCCAGCTGGGGGTGGCCGGTGTGTGGATCGCCTTGGCCCTTAGTCCCTACATGGGCTTTGTGTTGCACTACGTTGTCTTCCGTTTCGGCCGCTGGCGGGAAAAGGCCGTGGTGAAAAACCAATTGCAATCCAACCAGGGTTAAATTAGGTGAAGTAGGCGACAGTCCCCTGCGGAAAACGGCGGGGGATTTCTTTTTGGAAAAACTCGGCCAATTCCTGGGCCTTCTTTGGTGTGTAGACATATTTTCCGAAACCCTTATGGGTTCGTGCGGCGGCGTCGAAATCTAGGGTGGACTGGGGAAACCGCGCCTGGGTGAGTCTTTTGGAGCGGGCGGTGAAGCGGTGCATAATCAGTTCAAAGGGGATTTCCCTCTTCCCCCAGGGTCCTAGGACTTCCCGCACCCGATCCAAAAGCTGCCCATATTCCTCCTGCCATTGGGGATAGATCATCAACGGTGCGATGATGAAGCCGATGGGATAGTCCGCTTCCGCAAGGCGCCTTGATCCTTGTAGACGTGCTTCTAAAGGGGCGGTGCCTTCCTCGTACTCTCGGATGATGCGTTCTGTGTTGAGGCTGTAGCGAAATCTGGTGTGTCCACCGTGCTCCAACGCCAAGAAAGGTTCGATGGCGGCAAATTTGGTCGCCACCCGCAGCCTGCCGTAGGGTTGGTCCCTGAAGAATTCGATGGTTTTTGCCAAAGAACCGGTGAAGTGTTCCAGGGCTACGGGGTCCGATGAACTACTGGCCTCAAAGGTAGTAAGTTCCGGGATGCGGCTTTGGATCTTCCTCCTTGCTGCTAGTAGGATTTCATCTACATTTACATACACCCTAGGATAGATCCGCTCTCCCAGATTAGCGGCCAGATAGCAGTACTGGCATTTCCCCGGACAACTGGTGTTTTCTACCAGCCGGAAATCCGCGGAGGGTCGGCAGGGGCGAAAGTTAAGATCCCTTTTTACTCCCACCACCAAGGTTTCTTTAGCCCGGTGAAACCGTTCTGCGGAGGTGCTGCCGGGGATATTCAGCTGATTATGGGACGGGACCATGGTGATGGGGATCTGCCGTAAGGCAAAAAGGTTCTGCAGGTGGCGCCCTAGGGGATAGTCTAAGGCTTTCTCTTCTATATACACCTGGGTAGGCATGAAGAGTTTGGTTTGTCTCGGTAATGAAAATGTCTTGATGGCCACCAACCCCCTTCCCCCCTATTCTTCCCCCGTAGTATCAGAGCTTGGCTGGGAGTTTATTGTTGGGCGGGTTGTGGTTGGCAGCAAGGCGCAACGGCTTTGGGTGTGTTGTACAGACTATTGACACTGTCATCTCAAAGTAGCTAGCACAGTGCCCAGGGATGGCTAGTTCAGCGGGTCCTTGTTGCTTTACACCCCAAGCAGTAAAGGAAACAGACCGACCGCTAAGGAAGGATTAGATAGTTGTTGATGGAATCACTACGATAACGCGAAGGTGTACCGGATGTAGGTGGTTTTGTCGGAAAATATCGTAATATTCTCCTAGAGAACTGCGGGGGACCCAGGATGATGGACAAGCGGAACATGGGGAGCCAAAGCTGACCTATCGGGAAGGGATTGTCCTGATCCTGGAGCATGCGAGGAATATCGCCCAGGAGTTTTCGTCCCACTACCTTCTGGGAACGGTGTTCTCCATTGCTCCTCACCTTGCTTCGGAAGTGGATGTGTCCTGTTATGTGTACTTGGATCCCGGTGCAGCTAGTCGCTCCTTGGGAAGACCGCACCGTACGGGTGACCAGGGAGGAGTTCGAATTTATAAGGAATTGGACCGACCCTGGATTAAGGCTGGGGATCAGATGCGCAGCGAAACCCATATGGAGTGGGAGCTTGCGGACGCGGATCGGGTCATTGTAACAGTAGGGGCGACCCTCAAGAACCCATGCCTGGGGATACACGAAACATGCCGGGTGATGGTGGAACTTGTCTTCCAGGACCAAGTTTGGTTGATCAGGAGTGTCCACCAGGGAGGATTACAGGAAGCTGTGCCGGGAGAGCTAGTGGAGGCAGCTGAGCCTCCCATCTCTCGGGAGTCTTCGGTTTCCCCTGATCCGGTTCTTCCATAAACTGTCATGTCGAAGGGAAAACAGGACCTCTTAGCTTTCGCGAAAGATGATCAAAGCCGGCCGGCATCTTCGCATCGAAGGGCTGGGAACGGGGCTAACAGTTGATTCACCGCTCCTGTGGTCGGCGGAGCGAGGTGGAGTTTTCCTTGACCTCGCGAATCCCACCATGGTGTAGCCCCTTTTTCGGCTTGTTGTCGCACCTTCTTTGGGCAGGAATCTCTTCTGTGGGCTCCTCCCCTTTTGGCCCTTAGTCTGGGATTGCCGCCACGGGCATCTTTCTCCCGGTGGATATCCAGTAGGTTTAGAAAGGGAAACGCCAGGGAAAGGTTCCCTGGCGTCTTGAGTAGGGGTTACTCCATCACAAACTCCAGTGCTCCCACTTTCCAGTACTGCCATTTGATGGCGGTGCCGGGGTAATCGAACCTGCCCCACATAATCTCGGACATGGTGAGGATACCCCAATCGTCGACGTCTCCGTCGGTGATGAACACGTCAAAGCCGATGACTACACCCTCGTCTACCCACATCTCCGGCAGTTCGCTGATGGGCACAATAATCTCACATACGTAGCCATTGTCGGTGCGGGAGGAGGCTACGCGGAAGCCCGGCGGGGTCTTCCAGAAGCTGTTGTGTTGCATGGACAGGGAACCCTGCTCCTCGTCACCATCGAAGGGGATGACGTAGATCCAGTAGTCGTCGTCTTGCCAACGGGTCCGACCGGGACTGTCGGTGGTGAAGGCATCCGCGGTGGTGTTATTCAGGGCGTCAAAGGCGAAGTTGATCCGGTCCCGAGCCCAGTAGTCGCTGAGATCGAAGGTGCCCAGAACACAGTCGTCAATGGCATCCACCGCGAAATAGAGATACCCATAGTCCCAACCAATGTAGATCTTGGCGGTGAGATCGTGCTCCCCTTCCCAGTCTCCCCGCATGACGTTGGAACCGGCTCCGATGATGATGGAGGGAGTGCTCAGATCCCAATCGGAAAGGTCCCCGTCAATGGTGGGCGGAGTGGCGAGGAAATAGGCCTTTGCCCGCTGGGGATTCTTCTCCGCGAAGGCCGGTGCCACCGACAAAACAAGGACAGTGATGGCAGTGATGATGAGACTTAGTCTTCTGTTCATTAGGTCATTCTCCTTTCTTTATATTTGGGACACCAAAGGAGTCCCGTTATGCCGGGGTTTGTGCTAGGGAGACGACTTCCTCCCTAGCCTTAGTTACCTTAGTCTTAGTGAAAGATCGGGGACCAGGGGGTCTCCTTCAGGATGACATCCACTTCACGGGCTGCGTTTTCCATGGCAGGCCCTAGCGCCTCACCGTCATAGATTACCGAGTGCAAGGCTTTGTCGATGGCCGAGGCGATCTGGTCTGAGGACGGATGCTCTATGACGTGGACCCGCATGAAGGGTACCTCCACCAGGAAGCCCATCTCGATAGGATCCGCATAGGCGAATTCCTGGGCCACACTGATGTTGGCGGAAATAGCCAATCCGCTTTCGGCCCGTTTCTCCTGGGCGTAGGGGCCGGTCAAGAATTTGATTACTTCCCAAGCGGCCTCTGGATGTTTTGTATTGATCGTCATGGCAAAGCCCGACTCGGCCATCAGGTTAGCCCGGGTCTCCCGTTCGGGATAGTTTACCACCCGGATCTCATCGGGATTAAAGGCCCGCATGCGGCGCAGGGTGATTAGCCACCAGTGACCGGAACCCCACAGGGCCACCCGGCCTGTCAGCAGGGGATCCACACCCAGAATGCCGATATCCCGCGAGGCGATGGCCACATCCCGGTCGTTCCGCAAGCCGATGAAGTCTTCAAAGGCCCGGAGGGTCTCAGGGGAATTGAGGAAACCGGAAGCCTGCAGGTAGCCGTCCTGGTTAATACCCAAGACCTCCCCACCCAGGGACCAGACCCAGTTGATCCAACGGTAAATCCAATCGCTGAAGTAGACCGCGTAGCGCTCCCGACGCGGTTCGTCACTTCTAAGCTTCGGGGCCTTCTCCATGAACTCATCCCAAGTCCAACCCGATGAAGGCTCGCTGATGCCCGATAGATCGAAGGACCGTTTGTTGTAATATAGGACTTGGGGTGTGAAGTCCTTGGGAAGGGCGTAGAGCTTGTCTCCGATCCTTCCGGCGTCCACTACATTGGGGAAGAACTGGTCGAGGAAATCAGGAGCTTCCTTTTCCAGGTAGGGTGTCAGGTCGATCAGGATCCCCTTCTCCGCCCAGTAGGGTACCGAGATGGAGTCTAACAACATCACATCGGGTCCTACGCCGCCGGCGGTTTCCACCAGGATCTTGTCGTTGTACTCGCCACCGTAGGTCTCTACCACTAGCTCAATATCCGGATATAGCTCATTGAACTTCTCGGCAATCTCCAGTTCCACTTCCAATTCGTTTTGCGAACCCCAGATAACTGCTTTAACTCGTACCCGTTCTGCCAGGGCTGATCCTGTTACCAGGGCTATCACAAGGCACAGGACCAAGGTGAAAAAGCTTGCACGCTTCATACTGAGAACCTCCATTCTCTTGTACTTATGAATGCTATGTTGCTGCAAAATTGCCTTGGGAACCTTCAAGGCAATTGTCGTTACTGTACCTCGACGGTAAACTCCTCGGTGGTGTAATAGGTGGTATTGGCCTTACGCGCGTGCACTTTCATGGCAACGGTGCCCGCAATCTGGGGTGTCCAGGAAGCCACATAGCGACCGGTACTGCGCTGTACAAAGGTCAGCCTCTGCCCATCCGCGGTTTCGCCCCAGAGCTCAAACTCTTCACTGCTGGGCCGACCACCGGCCAGGACCAACACTTCGATTTCCGTTGGTTGACCTACTTCTCCCCGCACCGGCCGAACCCGCATGGACCAAGAAACCTTGCTATCCACTATCACGGGCCGCTGATCGTAACCCAGGGGACTTTCTACCTCGAGGGTAATTTCCAAGGAAGTGGGTTTTTCAACTAGATCCGGAGTTACCAGCACGTTGAACCGATGTCCCTCCACCGGTTCCACCTCCAGGGGAGCACCCTGCCAGCTGGCGCTAAGGACGTAATCGGTGGGCAGCTCCTCCAGGATAACCTGGTCAAGGGGAAGATGTTCCCAGGTGACGGTGACCGGAATCTTGCCCATTGGTTCGGCATCCATCGTCCATTCCACCCGGGCCGGGGCCTGGAGCATTATCCGGCGTTGACGGTGGATGGTCACTTGGGAGTTGAGGTGCTGGTCCCCGAACTGGGCCTGGATGCTGAGGGTCCCTTCTACGCCGGGGTCCACCCACCCACAGTACAAGCCGTTTTCGTACAGGACCAAGGGCCCGTCGGTATGGGTGTAAGGTTCATAGCTGAGGGTGATGTCTTCTAAGGTCACTGTGGCCGTGGTGACGGGGCGACCTGCGTGATCCCGCAGGACCACCGGCACATACACCGGATCATCGGCCGGTACCCACATATTGTTGTAGAGGGGTTCGAGGTAGTAGTCGTTGGTGATGCGGTTAAGCTCTTCGAGGGGTTTTCGGTATCCCCAACTCAAGGCACGCCATTCCTCCGGGGTGGTGCGCCGCATCATCTGACGATAGAAGACCATCTGATCCTGCCAAGGGAAAGAGTATTGGCGGTTCTTCTCCTTTTCTGCCAGTTCCAGCATCTCTTCATCGGTAAAACGGGGTAAGAAGGCACCGGGGATTTCCGACAGTAATTCTGGCATCAAAGTAGCCATATGATCCGCATGCCAGAACCGTTCCACTCCCGAATGGTGCAAGAGGGCATCCATATTGTGCAGGGTCTCATGGATCCCCACCCGGCTGATGACCCGGTAGTCCCCATCGAAGACGCCCTGGGAGTTGTAGGTGCCGTAGAGGTAGCGACCGAAGAAGGGACGTTCCGCGGCTCCACCGTAGGCCTTGGTGGCGCCGAACTCGTTTGGGGCCCGCCACGGCCAGAAGGCGATGATGATGGGGTAGTATGTAAGATCAATGCCACTTTGCCGCAGGAAGGGGAGCGCGTTGTTACCATACAGATGATAGCGTCCGTCCCCCGGGGAACCGAATTCCGCCAGGGCCAAAGGCCGATCGATCTGTAGGTAGTCCAGCTCCAGCTCGATGTGTTGGCCACCCTCTTGAATAAAGAACTCCTTGATGGCCGCCATCTGGCCATGGAAGGCAGCAATATCCTGTTGGGTGGCGGTCTTCAGGTCGCTTTGGGTGAAGAGGACTACCAGGGTGGGCAGTACCACCACGGAGTCTTCCTCTGATGGCGCGGCGGGATCTGCCGATTCTGCCCAAGCCACCGGGATGAGGGTGTTGCCCACAACCAACAGCAGTAGCAAACAAAGGACGATCAATGACATTGTTTCCAGAGGTGTCAACATTCTGATGAGACCCAACGCTTACCATCTCCTCCGTGTGAAATGTGGGAAGGCAGAGCCACCGCTGGTGGCTCGAGCTTCCTTTTGTAGAAGGTAGTTGGCGGTCCGTAATTCTATAGTTCTACATTGGTACAATTTTTCCTTTATTAAACGATAGGAAATTTAACCTTTTGGTCCGGTTTTTGCAAGAAGGACAATGATCTGAGGGGGGGATGGGGTCCAAAGGGGCTACTCTTCGGTATTTTGATCGTTCCATAGCGTTTTCCACCAAAGTAGATTGTGTTACTGTGCGTCGTCACCTATAATGAAGACGGACGAAGGAGAGTGCGGCGGTCGTTATTACTATAGTACTATTTCAAAGGAGCGGATATGATGAAATACCCACTATTGCTGGCGCTGTTGCCGCTGGTGCTTTTCTTGTGTCCAGTGGCCCGCTGCCTCGCCCAGTCCTCGCGGATTATCCTGCCGGGCCCTTCTTATGTTACACAACTAGGGTCCCAAGGTCGAGACTTCAAGGCCGGTGCCATTACCGGTGAGGTGCTGGGTAGGGAATTTGGCAGTGCTATCGGGCACTTTGTGGAGTATGCCTTTTCTCTGGAGGAAGCATGGAGCTCCCCTGTGTTGACGGTCAGCTATGCCCGGGCTTTTGCTGGGGGTGGCTATTTTCAGGTGACGGTGGACGGTGTGGAAGTGGGACTGTTGCCCTACGGGCAGACCGGTGGCTGGGGAGAGGAGCCGGGACACTTTGCCCGCAGCCGCATCTTACTGCCGGAGCTACCCGCAGGTAGGCACGTGATACGGCTTATGGTGACGGATCAGGTTCCGGAAAGGTCCCAGCTGCCGGGATTGGCGGTGCCCCCGTCTCCCCTTTTGGACCTGGTGGGCAACCGGGCCGACAAAAACAGTGTGGGTGGCGGGAGGAACGTAGCCCTGTATACAGGGACCCAGAGCAAAGTGTTTTATGCCACCTACGAACTGGGTGAAATCTGTACGGCCTTTAACGGTTACACCGTCAACTGGTGGCCCGATCATGCATTGCTGAGCCCAAATCCCACACCCAGTCCCCAGCCCAACGTGAATATTGAGGCCGTGGAGATCCATAACGCCACAGAACAAGAAGTCTTACTTGGTGTGGTCCAGGAGCTTCGGCAAGTGTGTGTCACCGAGGATGATGTGCTGGTGGCGATGATCCACCTTTACAACCCCGCAGAGGTTCCTCTGGACTGGAAGCTTAACGTAAGGGGTGATCTACGCAACGCCCACGATTGGCGGGAGACCCCTGGGGGAAGCAAGTCTTCCACATACCTGGAGGGGATCGTGGTGTTGCAGGATCCCAGGGCTTTTGGTGGGATTTTGGCCGAGGGTTTGTCGGTGGCCATCGGTAGTTCCGAAGAACTAAAGGAGGTAAAGACCTCCCCCGCGGGTACCTATCGGTTTGTTTTAGAAGCTTCCTTGAAGCCGGGCGAGTACCGGACGATTAAGGTGGCCTGTGCTGTTCATCCCCAACGGGAAACGGCGGTGGCGAACCTATCCCGGGTCTTAGCGGAAGAGGATCCCATTGGCGCAAACCGCCAGGTTTGGGAGCGGTTTTATCAGGAAGAGATTCCCCGCTTTTCTTCCTCGGATCCTGGTTTGGATGAGCTTTATGCCTTTCGATGGTTCTTGCTACGGTTTTCCACCGCTGGGGGCGATCTAGGCTACTTGCAGTACCCGGTGGTCTTGGAGGGCAGGCAAGCCTACCAAACCTATTGCTGCTATAGTGCCCCCTTCATGGCTTTGGATCTGAACTGGGCCCGGGATGCCGAGGTGGGATATGGCCATTTGGCTAATATGTGTCATGCCATTTACGAGGACGGCCGGTTCCCCTGGTACACTACGCCGGGAACCAATCTGGTGCCCTTGCACCATGCATCCCGCACGGGTCTGTCTTTGCTGCCCTATGCGGTGTGGCGCCATTATCAGATTCACCATGACCTTGATTTGGTGCGGCGGGTCTACCCCGCCTTAGCCATGAACCTGCGGTGGTGGATCCGGGCTCGGGATACGGACGGCAATGGGCTTTTTGCGGTGGAGCATCAGCTGGAGACCGGGATGGATGACCTTTACCGCTGGCCGGATCCGGAGCTGCCCTACGAGGCCATCGATGCCACCAGCTACGCATATATCAACCTCCAGGCGGTGGCGGCCCTGGCCGCAGCCCTCGGTGAAGACGAAGATGCCACCTACTTCGCCCAGTATGCCCAGAAGGCCGCGGCGGCTTTGAACTCACTGCTTTGGGATGACAAGGCGGGATGTTACAGGGATCTGGATCCCCGTCGTCAAGAGTGGGCCCGTACGATCACCATCACCACCTTTTATCCCTTCTTCGCCGGAGCCGGTACCGCCGAGCAATTGCGGGTGTTCAGGGAGCACTTGTTGAACCCAGAACGTTTCTGGTTGCCCCATCCTGTTCCTGCTCTGTCCAAGGAGGACTCAGACTTTGATCCCAACAGTTTCTGGCAGGGACCCGCGTGGCCCGCGGCCACCAGCCACGTCATCGAGGCCTTTGCCACCGCGGCCAAGGAGCTGGATCGGACCTTGCTTCCCCAGGCGGCCACTTTGTTCCACCGGGCGGTGCGCAACCATCTGACTCCCCGGGCGGACTTCTACGAGCGGTACAATCCCTTGACCGGTGCCCCCTTGAGCATTTTCCGGGACTACATGCATTCCTGGTGGGTGGATCTGTACGTGCGACATGTGGTGGGGCTGATGATTACCGAGGAAGGAAAGATTACCATCGATCCCTTGCCCTTGGGACTTGAGCATTTCTCGATGGAGAATATTCCCTATCGGGGGCAGGAACTAAAGATCACCTGGCAAGCGCCGGGGATCCCGGGAGAGTATCTACCGGGTCTGGCGGTCTATGTGGACCGTAACCTATACCTTCACGCCCCTGACTTTACCCCCGGAGACGACCCCGTGGTCTTGACCCTGTAGGGGTAATCACGGGCTGCCCACCGGATGTCTGATTGCTCCGGTGGGCCTTTTCGTATGGTCCGCAGATTATGTAAAAAAAAGGCCCGGCCAGTGCCTTGTTCGGCAGTGACCGGGCCCCTCTTCTATCCGCCGGAAGGGCTTACTTTACCAGCGGAAACTCGGTGATCCGCAAGTTGGTGCACCCATAGGGGATGAGGATGATCGTTTCAGTGGGAGCATCGGAACTTACGGGACTTTGGGGAATGGGCCCTGCGGAGCCGTTGACCAGCTGCCACTGGGGGATCCGTTTCCCTTGGGCCACCAGTTCCACCGGCGCTCCTTCCGGGGAGAAAGGCATGTCGCCCACCGGTTTTAGCCGTACTTCAAAACTACTGTCGGGGCTTTCCAGATCTACCAACAGGCCGTAGTTCCACGGGGTGGTGGGATGGACTTCGTAGTCACCGTAAGGATCGGTGCCGTCCACCAGTACCCACTGGTCCCCGATTTTCAACGAGTATACCAAGGGACCCCGCTGGATGGCCACGGAACCGTTGAAGCCTCTTTTTACGGTGATCGCCATGGGGAAATGCAAGGTTACTTCCTCTCCCCCGTTCCAGGTGCGGTCGACGATCAGGTACTCCCCACAGGTTATCTCCGGTTGGGTACCGTCGGGCAAGGTGACGGAAGCCCCCTTGGCCCACCCGGGGATCCGCAGATGTAAGGGGAACCGGATCGGTTGCTCTGTTTCTACCCGGATGGTCACCGTCTCCCGGAAGGGATATTGGGTGTCTTGGGTGAGGGAGACCTTCTGTCCGCCGATGTTGGTGGTCACGGTGCTGGGTGCGTAGACGATGGTGGCCAGTCCCCCGTCGGGGGTCTTCATCCAGGTGTGGGTCGCCAATTTCGGCCAACCCTGGTGCATATTGGCGGCGCAGCAACCGAAGTTGGGTTCCAGGCCGAAGATATTGGCCTCCACCCCATTGGTCCAGCCCCGATCCACGATGCTGCACAGTACCTGGTTGGCCTGCTGGTCGTACTGGTGGGTCCACATATCAGGGCTAAAGGTGGCGGGGAGCGCGTTGTAGGCGATGAGCTCTAAGCGGTCCGCCAGGCGCACATCGGCCAGGATGGCCATGAGCACCTCCAGGGAGAACATATACTCCACCACGGCGCAAAGCTCGGTGCCCCGGGAAGGATCTTTACCGGCGAAGTGCTCGTCACCGGTGAAAAGCCCAGTTACTTGTCCGTGGTATTTATCCAAGTTTTCGATGGCACGGTAAGCTGCCTGTCGATCTGCTTCCCTTTGGGACTGGCGGTACCAGACCCCGCCGGTCTTGATACCCATGGCGTTATTCACCACGTGGGTCTCGAACTTAGACTCTGTGGCAGGCCGTTGGTAGGTGAAGTTGGTGAAGTGATCCGGCCAGTTGTAACCTTGTTCTGCTAGCTTCCTATTCAGATCCAGCAACCAGTCTTCCTGGGTCTTTTCCCACAGCCACTGGACGCACCAAGCCATATCGGCCCAGCGGAACATCGCCCACGAGCGCAGGGGCATATACTCCAGCTGCTGATGTAGGGTCCGGCAGAACTTCAGCATGACCTCCAGCACCCGGTCTTCCTTGGTGGCCTCGTAGTACTGAACAAAGACCTTGAAGACGACGAAAATCGGCCAGGGATCCCGGGGATAGGTGCCTCGGTCATTGGCCTTTATCGGTCCGATCCAGCCTGATTCATCTTGGTAGTTTAAGAAGGCCTGTATCCATTTGTGGGCTTTGGCTTTAAGCGCGGGATCCTCCAAGAGATAGGCTAAGGGTAACAGGCCATCTACGTAGTAGGGACCCCGTTCCCAACCGTCCCGGGTACCGCCCAGCCACATGTTGTCCGGGCCTAGGTCTTCCCAAACCTCCTCGATATGTCCGCTTAGACCCTTACTCTGGATGGTTAACTGGTCCTTTAGCCAGCCTTGGGGCTTGATCTCCACCATGGGTAGCGGTTGCAGCTTCAACGGCAAAAGTCGCTCCGTCACAGTATTTCCTCCTCTGGTTGAACTATGTGTTAAGACCCATCGGTCCTATTTTTTTTCACGTAATGTTGATCTAATTCTTCTAGACCGGACAAACTCCTGCTTTTAGAACATTATTTTTTGTAGTAAACGATGAAATATTGGTGGATATGCCCGAAGGCCAGGGGGAGCCTGCGGCTCCCCCGAGCCCTAGATGACTTCCAGTTCGTCCCTGGAGGGTAGCGTGGGGAAGGGATGGTGCGGTTCTGTCTGATACCAAAAGGCGGTGGTCGCAATATCGTACTGAAGCGGCAAGTACCGGGAGCCACTCCGCCAGCCTAAAGCCTGGATGGTGACCTTGAGATCCTCTTCGAAGCGGATGGGATCCCTCACATGCCAGCGGTACATGCCGAAACGCTGCTGACTTCGGTAAAGGCCATCGGGCTTAATTACCTGGCAAAGGCCCAGGTAAGGGGTGGAATAAGTGCAGTATTGCCCCGGCGGAAACTCCCAGTTCCAGGCGCCGCCGAAATAGTCTTCGGTACCGGTGCCGCAGATGGTGGGATAGTCTTTGTCCCCGTCCAGGTAGAACTTGATCTCCCCTTCTCCCCACCAGCCGTTGTTGGTGACCCCCACAGCCATGTAGGTGCCCACGTAGTGCCCTTGACCCTTCACATCGGACAGGATGGTGTGCACTTCTTTGTAGGGCAGCGGGTTGTTACGGCGCCACTGGGCGTGGAAATAGGCGGCGTTATCGGGTACTTCCGTCAGGCAGTAGTTGATCTGGTAATAGAGGACCGCGTTCTCAAAACCCACATTCTCAATGGTGATCCGGGCGGATTTCCTAAAGGGCATCTCCCAGTAGCTGTTCATGCCGCCGTTGGGGTTGGCGGCCACAGGGAGGGAACCCACCAAAGCCAGTTGACACCAGCCATTGCAGAAGAAGTCCCCGTAGGGTACCTCCACGGAGGGTTCTTCCTCGCCGTCCCAGTAGAAGCGCAAGACCAGGCTCCGCCAAAACTTGGCGTGGCAGGTCATCCAGATCTGCTGGATCGCGCCGGGGCCGGTGATGTCCGCGAGGGTGAAGGTGGTTCCTGGTTCCACGAATACCGAAGGTGAGATCTTCCACCCTGGCCCCAGCTCCCGGGCGAAGTGGGCGCCCGTCCCTTCCGTGGCCTTCCCTCCCTCCCCCTTGGCGCCGGTAAAATTCTCTGCACTGATAGAGCGGGTCTTCGCCGACGACAACAGGAACAGGTTATGTAAGTCTGTTCCCAGGCCATTGAATTTGCTCATGCAGTCTCACTCCTTTACTGACTTTCCTTTGATGGTGATGACGGTGGTGAGCAGGAATTCTCCTTGCCACCACGCAAAATTGCCTATCCTAAGTACTAATCTCTGCATAGAATCCCTTTTCCATTTGCTCGGCGGTCAGGGTTTCCTTTCCGTAAGCTGGCCGCAGCTGGAGACTGTAGACCGTGGGGAAATGCTTGAGGATGCTGGCCTCCCGGTGGGCCGTAAGGCACAAAAGCTGAATCCGGTTGCCGCGGGCCACCTGGAACATGGTGTCCAGGATGTGATCCGACGAAGCCACGCCGAAGGGATTATCGGCCAAGAGGACCTTCCAAGAGTGGAGCAACCCTTCGGACTGGCGGCGGATATGGGTGAGCATGATCATGAACATGGTGATGTATACGCTGTATTCCTCCCCGCCAGACCAGCGGGTTACCTCATCCCAGGGGAAGTATTCGGGACGCTCCACCCTGGCGATGGACTCCTTCCGGGGTTTATACACCGTGACCCGACAGGTCTCGATGGGCGCTAAGACGTTGATCAAATTTCTAGTGGAAAGCATATCCTCCATGCGCCGGTTCAGCTCATCGTCGTCGATGCCCTGGGCCTTCCAGACTTGTAGATCTCTGAGCAGCTTCTCCAGGTACTGTTCCATACTCTGTTGGGCCTGGGCCTCCTCTTGCATGGGCCACTCGATGCGGATCACCTGAACGGGCTGGTCATAGAGGATTACCCGGGAATTCTTCGGCAGTTCCATGATGCTCCGGTGGACCTCCCGGGCCCGGCGAAGACTCAGTTGCACCAGCTGGTGGAAACTGGTCTCACACTGGTGCAGCGTCTCCTCCGCCTGCCGACGGTAGTAGTCGAGGGCTTCAAAGATGCGCAGAAACTGGGTTTCCACGAAATCGAAGTTGTAGATCCGATCCTCGTCCATCAGGGCCTGAACATCCCGCAGAAACTGGTTCACCTTGGGATTGTTGGTCTGTTGGAGCCGGAAATAGTATTTTCGAAAACGTTCCCTCACCTCCAGTTGTTGCTGCCGCACGCGGTCTGCGGCTTCCTCCTGTTCCCGGATGGCCGCCTGAATGGCTTTCAAAGGCTCGGTGCCGTAGTGGCGCCAATCCAATGGGATATCGGTGGAAGCGGGTTTGTCTAGAGAGGCCACCTTTTCCCGCAGCAAGTCACCGGCAATGGCCAGTTGTTGCTGCCAGGCCCGTTCTTCGTCGATGGCCTTTTGGATGTCTTGGATTTCCCCCTGCACCTGGGCCAACCTTTCCCTCAGGTATTGATACTGGGCCTGGGCCGTGGCCGGGTCGAAGGTCAGGTAGGGGGGCCTTTGATACTCCCTTTCCACCTCCGCGGCCAACCGATCCCTGATGAATTCTAGCCCTTTCAGAGTGGATTCCAAGGAGTCCACCTTCTTTTCCTGGTCGCGGCAGTCCCTTTCTAGTTCCTGGCGTGTCCTGATCTGTTGGGCTAGTTCTTCACTGCTTACGGGTCGGGCCTCGCTGGCAAGGATCTCTTCGCTGATGCCGCTAGCCTGGATCTGGGCCTGGGTCTCCGCGTATTCTGCATTGGCCTTGGCCAGGAGTTTTTCCAGGTTCTGGCGATCTACCTGTTTTTGGGCTAAGCGGAGTTTTACCGCTTCTAAGTGGGCCCGGCAGGTGGCGTAATCCTCGTCGGTAGCCAGGGGGCTTGTTCTATCCAAAGCCAAATCCACCAGTTCCCTTTGGTGATCCGCCAAAGCTTTATCTAGGCTAGCTAACTGCACCCTTTGCGCGGAGATTTCCCCTTGGATGCGGGAGGTGGCCTCTTCGAGCAGGGTCCGCTGTTGTTGGAGGTGGGCGATCTCCCTTTCCACCTTGGCTTTGGTGGCCTGGTGCTCTTGGTACTGGTGATACCACTGCACAAACTCCTCGAGATCTGCCACCAGGCTTGCCAGGCGGTGTTGTTTTTCCACTAGGTCCCTAAGATTCTCTTGGGTCAAACGTTGTCTTTCTTCTAGCTCGTTACACCGGGCTTTGGTGTCTCCTATTTCCTTCTCCCTTTCGGCACACTGCTTGGTAAGTTCCTCCGCTTGTTGCTGCCACTGGAGGATTTGCTCCTTGGTATAGGTTCGGAAGAAGTGTTGGGTTTGTTCTTTCAGATAGCGTCTTTCCTCTTCCCTATCCCGGAGGCCTTGCACCAGGTTCCTTTGTTCGTTAATCCTCTCCTGGAGCCTTTCCTTGAATTCCTGGAAGGCCTGGGGAGAAGTATATAGGGACCTGCTTTCCGGAAGGAAAACGTACTGTTCCCTAGGTCCGATGGATACAAGCTCCCCTTGGGACGTAGTCCTTTGGGGTGCGCCCTTCACCCAAAGGATGATGGGAAACTCACAGGAAAGATCCCGCATCTGGCGCAGGTACCGACCGATGGTCTTTACTTGCCCGGCTTCGATGACGATGCTAAAGGGAAGGAGGGGCTCTTGTTTCAAAAACTCCTCCCGGGCCGTCTCATCCTGAAAATGCTCTTGGAGCCACTGGCTACCCAGGATGACAGGGATGTCTAGTCGGGCCAAGTAGTCTTGGATGGCTACCAGCTCCCGGTGGGGGACGAAGTATTCGCTGTGGGTGATGGTGGCCGCGGTTTCCTCGAGACTGGCCAGTTTGGCCTGGGCAGCGATCCATTCCCGCTGGGCCTCCTCCCACAAACTATGGACGCGGGCTAAAAGTCCCGGTTCTTCAAAGGGATCCCGGATAAAGATCCCCGCCCCATGGAGCAACTGTACTAACTGATCTTTGGTCCGCCCAAAAGTGGCGAGGTTTTCTTGGATCCCGGTCAGTTGTCCTTGCAGGATGGCCAGTTTCCCGGTCAATTCCCTGTTGTGTTCCCACCATTGACGGATTTCCTGGGTGAGGTTGTCGATCTCTGTGCGGCAGGCCTCCGTCTGTTTCTCCAGTTGGTCTAGCATCCTTTGCCGTTGTCGGAGGGTGTCCTGGGGCGTAAGGCGGTTCAGGTCGGGGACCAGGACCAGGATTTGCTTTTCTTTAGCTTTGTATTGTTCAAACCAACCCTTTAGCCGGCCCATGGTGTCGATCAGTTCCTCGAGACGGGTTCGCTGGGTCTGAATTCTACCCTGCAACTCCTGCAGGGTTTCTTCCCGTTGGACTAGCTGTTCTTTGGTCCTTTGGCGGGCTACCGTGAATTCCTCTCTCTTCTTCTCCCAGGCGAACCGGGCCTTGCCACTGGTGGTTTCTAGTTCTTCCTGCAGTTCCGGTTCCCCTTTATCTAAAAGCTCCAGTTGATGGGCATAGTATTCCTGTTCTTCCCGGGCCCGTTGCCGTCGGTGGTATTGGATTGTTGCGTGGAGTTTTCGTTCCTCTTGTTGGGCCTTCGCCAGTTGGTCTTGGCGCCGGGCCAGTTCCTCCTGGGCTAGGGTTAGTTGTTCCCTTAGCCTTTGAACTTCTTGCTCCTGCTTGAAGACTTCGTAACTTGCTTCCTGCCATTTGAGTTCCCGGAGGGTTTGGTGTTTTTGGCCTAAGTCTTCCTCCAAGTGGGCACATCGCTTACTGCTTTCCTGTTGTTGACGGTAAACTCCTTGGGCCAGGCGGAAGAGGTTTTCGGCCTTTCTTTGGGCCTCGACTTCTCTGTTATGGAGCTTCTTGACTTCCTCTACCAGCCCCTCTGCCTCGTCTTGGATCACATTGAAATCCTGGATATTCTGCTTGATTTGGGGGATCTGTAAAAGGAGGTTCTGATGTTCGATGAACCCGGCCAGGAGTTCTTTTTTTCGTTCTTCACTGCGGTAGATCACCTGCTCCATACTGGGGATGAGTAGCTGGTCCAAAAGCTGAGTGGTGGTCTTGGCCCGTTCGAAGAACCGGCTTACGCCTCCCTCGGTGCCATTGGTCTTCTGGATGTTTTCCCATTCCTCTGCATATAGCTGATACACCCGTAGACGGTCCTGATAGACCTTGGGCTGCTGGCGGAACAGTTGTACCCCTTGGTCCTTGCGCTCCTCTAGCCAGTCCCACAGTTCTTGGTAGCCGATGGGTGTCCGGATTCCCAGTACCCCATCCACCACCGTGAAGGGCAGTTGGGTGATGGAAAGCTGCCCATCTACATCTTCTTCCCCGAAGAGGGAGTAGTTCTTTGGTCCCTTGGTTTCGTAATCGAACAGATAGTTGAAGTAGCGGATGGGCTCCTCGGGGGTGAGACCATTGGTGAAGCAAAACCCCGTACAAAGATACTGTTCCGCCCTACCGGTACTGTCTAGCCGCCATTCCACCGCCACATGTCCTGTAAAGCGCTGGGATTGAAGCAGGTCCGCAAGCTTTCGGTTGCCCAACCGGGCGTTGGGGAGAATCGTCTGCAGGACCAGTTGAGCCAGGAGCGTCTTCCCTCCCCCGTTGCCCAACAAAAAGACCGTATCCTGTCCTCCGAGACTAAAGCAGATGTCTCCAATATGTTTTTTGCCGTGGTCGTAGATGATGTTCCCTAGGCGAATCCGGTTAATGCGCGGCATTTTCTGTCCCCCTTAGGCCCTTGGTAAAGCTTTCGGGTGTGGAAAGGAGCGCTAACAACTCATCTTTCCGTTGGCTGTGGAAGTAATAGCGGAGGATGAGGTGCTCCAGTTTGGGCAGTAGGCGCACCTCCGCATCTTGGATGATCTGCACCAATCCCTCGTTCTCCAGGAAACTCAGCACCCGCAAAAGGAAACTGATCCGGTTGTTCCGGCCCCGTCGGGGATGCTTGAGGGATTCGTCGAAGGCGGGCATGTCCAGCCAGATCTCCGCACAGCTGGCTAGGTTCAGCTGTAGCTCTTGGCTGGCCTCTTCCACCTGTTTCGGGGCTGTTTCCCGAACCCGTTGGAGATAGGCGGTGATGGTCTCCTCCAGTTCCTCCAAGGGCAGAAACTGCCGAGCCGCGAGACTCTGATCATCGCTGTTGTAGAATTTGGCCAGTAGGCATAGGATGGTGAAATACGCCAAGTAGAGCTCCTGGTTGTCCTGGAGCTTCATTTTTTCCCGCAGTTCCTCGTTGGTATAGCCGAAGATCCGGTTGTCTAGTCCCGGGGAAAGGTAGAGCCGGTCTGCGAGGGCGAAGATCTTTACCCCCGCTTCTGCTTCGATCACCGTTTCGAGGATCTCCCTGACTTCTTTCCGTTGATAGGCGTAAAGCAGCTCCCGTTCATCGGTCACCTGTCGGTCCAACAGCTCAATGAAGATCCGGAAGGCCAGTTGTACATCTTCCTTAGTCCATTCCATCTTCCCTTGCCCTCCTGAGTAGAAAATCGCTCATGACATAGCCTGCCGGCAGGGTGATGATTCCTTCGGTGGCCAGCACTTCAAAGGCTCCGAGCCCCTGGATGGCAGGATTGGTGGTGGCCAGTTTTACTAAGACCTTTGGTAGATCGTCTAGCACCAACAGATCTACCTGGGCTTCGTTGTAGATGGGGACTACTCCCAGCTGGTGCAGTTGTACTAGGCAGGCGTAAAAGTCCATCTGGCTTGTGATCTTCCGGTATTTCTCCGGATCCTTTTGCTCTAGCTTCGCTAGGATCTGGCTTACGGGGATCTCCCGTTGCCGGAGCAAAGGCTCCAAAAGGAGCGATAAATAGCTTTCTAGGCGGTTTAGACGCTCCTGGTACAGGGCCCGTTCCCTGCTTTCCGCTTCCCTTTGCCGCTGGGCATCCAGTTCCAAAAGCTCTTGTGCGCTGAGCTCTTCTTCCGCTTCTTTGGGCAATACCTGGGGCAGAAAGGCCCGGGCCGGATGGAAGGCTTTACGTATCCTTACTGGTAATACGGGATCGATAATCCCTTTCAGGACGGTGATGGGAGCGTTTTGGGTCACCACCGGCTGTAGAAACTCCGTCTCGAAGTTCACCTTCGTGGTGAAGGAGGTGAGGATCATGGCTTCGATGGCCTCCAGCATCAGTTGATGGACCCGGAGCTTGTCCTTAAACAAGGATTCATGTTCATAGATGACATCCAACAGTCGCCTGCGTACGGTCATCATGGACTGGAGTCCCGCCTCTTCGGTGGGGCTCAGTTTTCCCCCCTGGTACTGGGATAGGGTGTGGTCGATGAGCTCTGTCAGTTCCCGGAAAACCTCCTGTTCCCGCTGCAGCTGGTTGTCGATGCGCTCCAGTTGTTTTTCTAGTTCCTGTTCCCTGGCCACCTGCAGCACGTCTTGGATAATTCGCTGCTCAAGCCGCTGGATCCTTTCTTTCTCCGTGCGTACGGCCAAGGCCAGCTCCTCCACAGTGCGTAGGGCCCCGTCAAAGACCCCCTTTTGGATCTGTTGCCGCAGGTACAACTGGGCGATGGAGATTTGCAGTTCGTTGTATATCTCCTTGGTCTTGAACAGAAGGTCAAGGCCTGTGGTAGAAAGCTTAAGCAGCACCTTCCGCTCCCCCACGTCGTATTCGGCCAGTTCCACCAAGTGGAACTTATGGGTGTGGTTTTCCCCCCGTTCGAAATCGGGGTAGGTGTATTGATGGGGTTGTCCCTGATTCATGAGGCCCTCTTTGACGAGGAAGTAGGTTAGCTCTAGGGCCTCCTCCCGGGTAAGGTCCTCATGGTAGTGGCGGAGGATTATCTCCCTAAGGAACGAAGCGATGTTCTCGTAGGTACTCTGCTTGGTGTTCCGAAGCATATCCTCGAGGATGAATAGCATCACCGCCAAACCCAGGGACGGTAGGGAATACCTTTGGTACGAGGTCTTCTGGGCTAGCTGTAACAGGGGGGCGAAGGCGGCAATATTGTTCATACGCTGGGCAAAGCCTGCGAAAATGTCCTGCCAATGGGTCATCTTTCCTCTCCCCCCGCGGCCAAGGCTTGTAGCTTGGCGAAATGAAGCCCCTCCTGGGGCAAATAGCAATGGCGGGCGAAAAGCTCCTCGATCAATTGGGCTTCCCTGGGGGCAAAGTGGGCTAGGAAAGCCCGCAGGGAGGTCTCTCCCACTTGTTGCCTGGTCCGTAGTTGTGGGGCCCGGGAAAAATGGTCCTGTAACAGGTGTCTGTAAAAAAAGACGAAGGGCTTCACCGGCCGCACCTGGCTTAGGCGATGCCAAATGTTAACCCCCACCGGATCTAGGTCACCGAAGTAGAAAAACTCTGTGGGGAGAACCGGAAGTTGATCCAATTCCTCGAAGTAGCTGTGGCTGCGGAGGATCTTCTTGCCCTCTCCGTAGACGAGAAGGTCCACCGCGAGATTATCCCAACGGTAGTAGCCCCTTTGCAGGAGGGACTTTAGGGAGTAAAAGGTATCCTTGTTTTCCACGATCAACACATTGATCTGCCCCTCTGGGATGCCCCGTTGGTAATAGAAAAAGGGTTCATAGGTGGGATAACAATGCAGGTCTGCTAAAGTCAAACCCACCCGGGCCAAGAGGGCCTGTCCCCGGGGCGAGGCCAGAAACTTCTCATCATTGAAGATGGCAAAGGATCTTTCGTTTACGGTGAGCTTCGTGGAAAGGGGTTCCCTGTGGGTCAAGTAGTCACTAAGGAGCTTCAGATACACCCGATCCGCCTGGTATTGGTCCGGTTGGTCGAGATATGCGCGCATCTGGAGCAAGGGATGATACTGGGTAAGCAGTTCCCTGGTAAGGTCAGGGTCTCCCTTATCCCTTAGCTTCAGGATCCGATAGCCGTTATATAGGGGTGGATTCAGGCCATTCCGTTGCCAGGCCTTGATGGGGGCAAGGATGCCCTCCTCCACCAGCTCCCCTATCTTCCGGGCAAAGAGAGGATAGCCTCCTGCCTTCCAGTAGTCTTCACCCAGGCTCGCCTGCACATGGTCCTCGATCTTCCTTGTTTCGATTTGTTTGCGCTTCTGTTGAGCCAGATAGGCCATGATCTGTTCCTTCAAACCCGCGGTCACCCTACCCTTGTACTACATTGCTCCTCTGTAAACCAAAGATTCACAAGGCAGCATAGCCCTGTTTCCTTCTCCATCCCTTCGCCTTCCTGGTGGCGGTTCCCTCCTTTTTGGGGACGGTGACAAAAGTGGGTGGAGAACCAGGGATGTCCGGGTGGGGACCGCTGGAAAAGGGTGGCGGGAAAGGCTCCCGCCACCCTACTTATCTGATGGAGACAGTTTCCACCACATAGACCAACTGAGCCTGACCCTGGGCCGGCACGGTCACATCGAATTCCACCAGCCGATGTTCAATCTTCCGCATGGGATGACCGCTTTCTACGGTCACCTCGTAATTATCCCAGGGCAGGCCTTGGGGAACGGTGACCACAACCTCTTGGTCCTTATAATTCTCGATGGTGATGGCGATCCTGTAGGTGTTGGTGGTCTTTCGCAATTCGCCAAGGACCTCGGTGGCCGATGACTGATCGAGGATGACCTTTTCCGCATCGAGGTCGAAGGGGGTGCCTACTTTCAATTCCAACCTCTCACCTGAAGAGGTGTGAGCGATGCGGGTCTCCCCGATTAGATCCCCTAAGGTGCCATCCCCTTGGTAGACCCGGACCAGTCCTGCGGGTACGGGGTCCTCCACCGGTAGAGTAATCCATGTTTCAATTGACCGTTTAGTAGTATCTAGGGCGTTGCTTTGGGCTAAGATGTAGCTTTTTTCTACCGTCAGGTCCCTTTGCTCCATGAAGGGCACAAAGACCCGGGCCCCCTGTTCGAGGGTGACCGGTGCCGGCAGATCGTAGACGTAGTATTCAAAGAACTGCTGTGACTCAGGGACCGCGGTGGCCCGGGCTAGCATCGCTGTTTCCATGGCGAAGTTGAAAACTCCTGCGGTGGAGTCGGTGTTCAGTTCCCCTGCCACCAGACGTACCAAAACATCGGTGAAGGAGGCCCCTGACTGGTTAGACAGCTGCGCCCGACCAAGGAGCGTGGCCTGTTGCTCATCCTCCGATAGGAGGAGGTCATAGTAGACGCTCCAGGATAGTCCCCGGGTAAGATAGGCTATGCTACCTGTGGTGGCGGCCACATCCTCAGAGACCTCAAAGTACATAGCCGAGTGGAAGGGGCTGGTATCGGCCGGGAAGAGGATCGTCCCCGGTGGATTGACCCACAGCTCTTCCTCCACTTGGATCACGGTGAACCCGCTGTCCGCCCTCACTAGCTTTACCGGTTTGGTGATGCTCTCACCCTGTTCCTCGTATCGCCACAGCACTTCTTTCCCTACGTAAGCCTTCAGAAGCGCTCCGTAGGAAGTGACTTCACCCACATACCACTGTCTTGCGATGGACGTGCCGCAGGCTAACTGCAGCTGGACGCTATCCACAAGCAATTGGGTGGCCATCCCGGTCACCGAGAAATTCTGTCCTTTGGCGGTGGGGGGAATGTCTACCCTTTGTTTAACCAGACCGAGGTTATCCTGGTAGATGGTTAGACTACCGGTGGCTCCCACCACGCCACAGGAGACAATAAGGACAAGTAGGATCCCAATCAAACTGCGCTTCATCGGGCGTCGCCTCCTTAAAGTAGGGGATTTTTGTTACGCCATGGTTTTCATCATCTCTTCGGTCACTTGATACAACAGTTTCTCACCGGCTAGATAACGTTGACATTCTTCCACCATGAACTGGGCCATCCGCCAGCACTCCTGCCCCATGGATCCGGCAATGTGGGGGGTCAGGATGACGTTGGGTAAGGTGTACAAGGGAGATCCCGCCTCCGGTGGTTCCGGATGGGTTACGTCCAAGATGGCGGTGATATCCGGTCGTTGCTGCAAGACTTCGATCATCTCCCCTTCGTGAACCAACGCACCCCGGGCGGTGTTAATGAAGCTTGCGTTCTGTTTCATCACCCGGAAGTGCTCGCCCCGGATCATGTGCCGGGTTGCGGGGATGTTGGGGGCATGGAGACTGACCACATCACTTTGGGCGAAAAGCTCTTCCAAGGATACCTTTGTTACCTTCAACTCCTTAGCCTCTTCCTCCGAGAGATAAGGATCGTAGGCCAGTACATCTAGCTCCAGATTGTTGAGCAGGTGCCGCACATTGCGTCCAATCATCCCAAGACCAATGAGTCCTACAGTACTCTGATAGGCTCCCGCCACCGGCCGGCGCCGGTATCCTTCGGGACTGGTGTAATTCTTACTGTGGGCAAAGAATTGCTTGAGGCACAGGACAATCAAGGACAGGGTCATCTCCGCCACGGGGATGGCGTTGGCGGCCCAGGCGCTGCAGATGGTAATGCCACTACGCCAGAAGGCGTCCGTAACGAAACTCCGGATGGAACCGGCCGCATAGAAGACTGCCTCTAACTTGGGGGCCGCGGCCAGGAACTCTTCGTTCAAGGTCTTCATCCCCCAGGTACCGAACAGGAGTTCTACGTCCTTCAGGGAGGCCAAGACACTGTCCATGTCCCGGTAATCCCCAGAGAAAACCTCTAGGTCGGTGAGTTCTGCTAACAAGGCCCGTTGCCTTGGTCCAAAGACTAACGTCAGCATTGGTTCGTCGGCTAAAATCAGTGCTTTTCTTTTCAATCCTAGTCCTCCTAAACAAAAACTATGGGCACATCAACGATTGTGATTTACAGAACTAATCCCGGGACCTATCCGACGGAAATCCGTGTTGAAAGACGGCTTGGGGATCTCCCTATCCCGGGGCTGATTCAGATCGGTAGTACAAGTCTCTTGGGGGGGAGCAAGGACCACCTGCTTAGAATATTCTCGGTATCTTGGGCAATTCCTTCCGCCGAATGCTAGCTGGGGAGCGGGTAAAGGAGAAGGGAAAGCTTGTTTGGGAGCCTTGGCTTTCGTGGGCAGGAGGGCAAAGTCCAAGGGGCCACTGGCTCCCTTGGGACTTTGCCCCTTCTGAATTAGGCTTCGATTTCCAACACCATACCGTCATAGGCCACCAGGAAACCTTCGGGGTGCAGCCGCTCTTCCAGTTGATGATGGAGCAACTGGCCGTTGTGGGAGAAGTGGGTGGCCACAAAGACCGTCTTTTCCGTAGCGATTCCGGATTCTAGCATGCGCTTTTTTACCTCGAGAATATTGGGGATCCCCATATGGCCCCTACTGGGAAACTTGCCCGCGGTGCAGTCTAACAGGGCTACGTCGATGGTCTTGCCCTCCAGGTAGGACCAGACCTCCTCGAAGAAGTAGCCCGTATCGTAACCATGAAGAAGGGTGATCCCATTCCGCTGGAAAAGATAGATAAAGGGCTGGCCGCGGCTGGAGTGTTCTGCGGGCAAGGGTACCACCGTGGCGTCCTCGATGTTGTGGGGCTCGAAGGCCGTCAGGGGATGGAACACCACACTGTCGTCGGTTTTCGCTTCTTCTTCCAGTATTTCTCCTACCGCCGGACATCCATAGATGTTGAGGAGATGCCCCGGGGAAGATGCGGCAATGAAGGGTTGCTTGTGCATATGCAGATCCTCAGGATAGAAATGGTCGCTGTGGGTATGGGTGATTAACAGATGTTTTACTTGATGCAAAGGTTGCTGGGCACGAAGGGATTGCTGGTAACTATCGGGGCCGAAATCGATTTTGAAAATATCATCTACCAGGACTGAGGCACGGGCGCGCACATCCTTGCCCCCGTTCACCCAGGCGTGTTGGCAGATGGAGCATCGACAGAATAGGCCAGGAATGCCCTCGGCCGCGGCAGTACCTAGGAACGTAATCTTCACTGGGGAATCATCCTTTCGTGTTAAATCACTGGGCTAGTCACCCAATAGTTCTGCGCCAACACTTAGGATACCTGCCAACCCGCATTTGATTCTTGCCAAAGGGATCATGTAGAATAGAGGCAGTCTATGGGTAAAAGTCTGGGGTGGCTTTCTTGATTGACACACTGCTTTTTGATCTTGATGGTACGCTTGTACATTTTGGCTACGACGAATTCCTGCAGGCCTACCTGCAAGCTATCGGTGCCAAGGTGGCTTCCTTCGTAGATCCCAAGAAATTCGTCAAGCAGCTGTTGGCCTCCACCACCGCGATGCTCAATTCCCTGGATCCCAGTCGAAGCAATGAAGAGGTCTTCTGGGACCATTTCCGACAGAGCATTGATCTGGATGTGGACAAGCTTCTGCCGGTGTTGGATGATTTTTATGTCCGGGATTTCCCAAAGCTTCAACAGATCCTGAAGCCCACTCCCCTTCCCCAAGCCCGGTCGCTGGTGGCAGGGTTGCTGGCGGAGGGGTACCAGGTGGTGATCGCCACGAATCCCGTTTTTCCCCGGGTTGCCATCGAAGAACGTCTCCGCTGGGGCAACCTCCATGATCTGCCCTACACCCTGGTGACCACCTATGAGAATTCTACCTACTGTAAGCCCCACGTGGAGTACTACCAAGAGATACTAAAGAAGGTGGACCGCAGTCCCCGACAGTGTATGATGATTGGCAACAATACCTGTGAGGATCTGGTGGCGGCGGACCTAGGAATCGTCACTTACTTGGTGGAGGATTGCCTGTTAGACGATGGTCCCTTCTACCGAACGCCCCATTTTCGAGGAACCTTTCGGGACTTGGTGGCCTTTGTGGAAAGCAGGCAGTTTGCCAAACTAGGACTATAGTCAGCTTCATGCCCAAACCAGGTCGGACGTGGGCTCTTCTGTTGGCGGAGGTACACACGGCCTTAATGGCAGCATTCTTTGGTACTCGCGACGGGATCCAATCGCTTTATATGTGCACGTGCCCTATGATTTTCCCACTCGTAGGGGATCCACCGAGAGTTAGGGCTTTGTCTGGTTCTAAGGGTTGACCCAATGATACTACATAGACCCTGCAATAGGGAGTCTCTTAACTTACCCTTGGGGCATAAAGGATGGTCCAGTGCAGTGGCAACCCATCGGGACGGTTACACCACTTTGTGCTGGGTACTGGCCCTTTTCGATTCCTAAAACAGATTGTTCAAGAAATGAGACAGGATGCCCCCCATCACCGAACCACCACGGTAGGTGGCATAGCCAAAGCCTAGACTCACGAGAAAAATGGAAAGAGCACCGCCCACCGGTTGGGTGAGATTATCCCAGAGGACCACCATAAAGTACCAGCCAGGGACATGGAGAGCGACGAAGAGGACAGAGGTAATTACGTTAGCTGTCCAAAAGGCATATTTTTTCTGCAAGTTTCCCAGGATGGCACCGCGCATCAGAAACTCTTCAAAGGTGGGGGCAATGACCAGGACATTGAGGAGCGGGAAACTGAACTGGGTCGGCAACAGTCTTTTTCCTTGCAGGTAATTGGGGATGATGGC
>DUMW01000026.1 GCA_012839765.1 Bacillota bacterium | reverse complement strand
CGGAACGTCGTAGATCGTCGACCTTTGGAGGAGGATCTCGTGCCGCGGGATTTCATGCGCCTGCGCTCGGCTAATGCCGATGCCTTCCATGCCTGGTGGCCGACGAAAGGCCCGATTATCGAGGAGTGCCGGGCCTTCTTCATGGGCGATGACGCGGTGAACATCACCGGGAAGTATCATTATGTTGCTTCGGCCAGTGGAGATCAGATCCGCGTTGCTCCCTACGGCGATCTGGATATAAAGCCGGGAGATCAGCTGGAGATCGTCACCTATGACGGGCGGAAGATCACCGATGTAACTGTAATTGCCATCGAGCCTGCCGGAACGCTCACCGCGGACGAAAGGACGTTTCTGGCCAACCAATATATGCGGACGGCCATCAAGGAACAACTTAGCGATGTATATGTCCTGACCCTGGATAGAAAGGTACCGGTGCCGCGGGGCAGCATGTTGCAGGCCCTGAGTCAGTTGCCCGGTGACTTTGCGGTGATCAATAACCACTTTGGGTACAACCGGTCCCGGGGAATCTTGATCAAAGGCCGCAGTGGGATCATCTCCGGCAACATCGTCGAAGAGACCTGGGATTACGGGATCGAGATTGCCCCGGAGTACTATTGGTTCGAGGGGGGTACCAGTGAAGACCTACGGATCACGGGCAACACGATCAAGAATGCCCGGTCGATCAGCATTGTGGTCTCGGCCTTTGGCGGACAATCGTGGGTCATGGCGCCTTCTGGCCTTCATCGGAACATCACCATCGAGAACAACGTGATCACCGGTGGCCCCCTGCCGGGGATTGTTGTTACATCAACCCAGGACCTGGTGTTGTCAAACAACAGGATTGATCTTACTCAAAGTCGCCAGGTGTTCTCCTATGTGTTGAACAGGTTTGTTTTCCCGGGGTCCCTTGGTCCGGTCATGTTGGTAAACACCACTGGCATCTTTGAACAGAACGAAGTGGCCATCGACGGATACCCTGTAGCGACGGATTACTGAGGAGCGGAAAGGCTGTATTGTGCTTTGCCGGCTATCCTTTGGGGAAACCTGGCAAGTGTTGCTGGGCTTGCCTAGTGAGCTGGTTTAACTCGTATAAGTAATAACTCCAGCGGCGCCTGTGAGGTTCTTTGAAATGGGGCCGGGCAGACCAATAACGACTCAGTCTCCAATAGAGGAGGCTGAGCCTCTTTCCCGGAGAAAACTGGAGAGATCGAGTAGGAGGGGGCGGTTAGCCCCCGTCCTCTCACACCACCGTACGTACCGTTCGGTATACGACGGTTCACCAAGCTTGACGAATTTGATGGTAACGTTCGGTGAGGCTTATCAGCCCTTGACTGCTCCAATACCGATTGTCCAGGGCTATACTTAGCATCTGAGACACGCGCCAGTGTCCTTTCCGGGCATTGGCCAGTTTGTGTGCGGCCCATTCGGGTATACCCAAGGCCCGCAATTCGCGGTATCGGGTTCGGACGCGGTTCCATTCCTCCGGTGATATCGAGGGGGGCGGCTTGTGGGAAACGCTCTATTGACGAGATACGAGACGGCTAGCTGAAAAGGATTCGCGGCAATGATCCAGCTGCTGTCAAGCGCGCATGACGGGAGACTGCGCAAAGTGACGAGGAACGTAGCTGAATTCCTACAAAAGGCCGGCATCTGCTGGCGAAAGACAGTGAAAGAGGCTGTTGAATAGACGATCAACAAGGTAACCCGAAGGAACGCACATATTCCACCAATGGCAAGTGTACCAATCGTTTACGCAGGTAAGACTTCCTCCGGGGGGATGTCGAACTTTTTCAACAGACTGCTGACCGAGGGTAGCAAGTTTCTGGCTTCCAAATATTGGAGAGGGAGCTCTCCCCCACTTATGCTTGACTCACTCCCCATCCTTTGCCGGTCTTGACAGAACCGTGGGGCTGTGGTAGGTTTATCTTGGTTCTCTGTAAGAATGACTGGAGACATGGAGAAAAGTCCTTCTACGGAGGCAGCTTGCTACTGTCTTCGGGGAAGGGCTTTTTTTGATCCGTAGTGCAGGGAGGCTTGTTCATGGAAGCACCTTTGGTTTCTGCCGATGTGTTAATTATCGGGGGCGGGGTGGTGGGCACTAGCATTGCCTACACCCTGTCCCAGTATCGAATACAAGTAGTCTTGGTGGAGCGGAATCTGGAACTGGGCTGGGCCACCACCAAGGCCAATAGTGGCATCGTCCATGCCGGTTTTCATGACCCCTTAACTACCCTGAAGGGGAGGTTTTGTGTGGAAGGGAACCGGCTTTTCGAGCAACTGTGCCGGGACCTTGATGTACCCTTCAGGCGTAACGGTGTTTTGATGGTGGCCCAGATTCCGGAGGATTTGCCCCGGCTTGAGGCCTACTACCTCCAGGGGAAGGCCAATGGACTTACGGACCTGCACCTGCTCAGGCGGGAGGAGGTTCTAGCCCGGGAACCTAATCTGAACCCGCAGATCCTCGGCGGGCTGTATGCCCCGGGCGGCGGGATAGTAAGTCCCTTTGAATTGGCCATCGCTTCCGGAGAGGTGGCGGCCCGGAATGGGGCCAGGATTATGACCGGTACCATGGTGCAGGGAATCCAGGTGCTAGACGACGGACTTCTGGTGGTGACGGACCGGGGAAGGATCCAGGCTCGGTATGTGGTGAATGCCGCGGGACTTTGGGCCGACCAGATTGCCCGGATGGTGGGGGATGAATCGGTGATCATCCGGCCCCGGAAGGGTGAGGAGTATATCCTGGATAAGAGGTTAGGGGATCTGGTTACCAGCACCATCTTCCCCACCCCCGGCCAGGCCTCCAAGGGGATCTTGATTATCCCCACCGTGGGCGGGAACATCATGATTGGTCCCAACGCGGTGGAGATCGAGGACAAAGAAGCGGTGGACACTACCGCGGAAGGTTGGGCGGAGGTCTTCCAGGCGGCCAAACAACTGGTGCCAAGCCTCAGGGCCCAGGATGTGATCGCTAGTTTCTCTGGTATCCGGGCCGCCAGCCAGAGTGGGGATTTCATCATCGGTCCGGCGAAGCAGTGTCCCCGCCTGATTCATGTTGCGGGAATGCAGTCCCCCGGTTTGACCGCGGCGCCCGCGGTGGCGCGAAGGATCCGGGAACTGCTGGAGGAATTGGGGTTGTCCATGGAGCCGGATCCTTCAGCGGTGAAAAAACGGCCGCCGGTCAGGCGTTTCCGCAAGATGTCTCCGGAGGAGCAAAGGCGGCTAATTGCGGAGGATCCCCGGTTTGGCCGGGTCATCTGCCGTTGTGAGCAGATCACCGAAGGAGAGATCGTAGAGGCCATCCGCCGGGGTGCCCGGACCGTGGATGGGGTCAAATTCCGGGCCCGGGCCGGGATGGGCCGGTGCCAGGGTGGTTTCTGTCAGCCCTTGGTGGTGCAGATCCTGGCCCGGGAGTTGGGGGTGCCCGAGGAGACCATCGTGAAAAACTCCGCAGGAAGCAGGATCTTGATGGGGCCTATGGAGAAGGATACCCCAAGGTCCCTGCGGTCCACCCAACCCACCTGGGGCCCCAAGGGTCTTCCTAGGAGAGACTACGACGTCGTAGTCATCGGTGGTGGACCAGGCGGTATGGCTGCGGCCTTGGCGGCGAAGGAAGCCGGGGCCGGTGCGGTGGCCATCCTGGAGCGGGGACCAGAGCTGGGAGGTATCTTGAATCAATGTATCCACAACGGCTTTGGGTTGCATCTGTTTCGTGAGGAACTCACCGGTCCCGAGTATGCCACCCGTTTTGCCCGCCAAGTGGCCGAAGCGGATATCGATCTGTATCTAAATACCATGGTGAGGGAACTCACCTCCGATAAAACCATCACCGCGGTGTCGCCGGAGTACGGGGTTTTAGAGCTTAGGCCCGAACGGGTGGTTCTTGCGGCGGGATGTCGGGAGCGGACCCGGGGGGCCCTGAATGTTCCAGGCTTTCGTCCGGCGGGGATCTTCACCGCAGGTAGTGCCCAGCGGTTCATGAATATTGATGGGTTTATGCCTGGGCGGGAAGTGGTGATCCTGGGTTCCGGGGATATTGGGCTAATCATGGCCCGCCGGCTTACCTTAGAGGGGGCCCGGGTGAAGGCGGTCATCGAGATTATGCCTTACCCGGCGGGTCTAGCGCGGAATATTGCCCAGTGCCTGGAGGATTTTGCGATCCCCCTCTACCTTAATGCAACCATCGTGCGAATCCATGGCCGGGAGCGGGTCACGGGGGTGACCATGGTCCGGGTAGACGAAGAACGCCGACCCATTGCCGGCACCGAAGAGTACATTCCCTGTGATACGGTGCTGCTTTCGGTGGGACTGATCCCGGAAAACGAGCTGTCTTTGGCCGGGGGTGTACAGTTGGATCCCCGCACCCAAGGCCCCGAGGTGGACCAGTACCGTCACACCAATGTACCTGGGATCTATGCCTGTGGCAACGTGCTCCATGTCCACGACCTGGTGGACTACGTCAGTGAAGAGGCAGCCATCGCCGGGCGGGCGGCGGCCTTGGGGCTGGGCAGTACCAGTGGTACCAGGCTGCTTCCCGGAAGTGGGATTCGCTATGTGGTGCCCCAACGGCTTTCGATCCCGGAGGATTTCCATCTGTACCTGCGGGTGGCAGCGCCCCAACGCCGGGTACGGATCCGGATCGGGGATAAGACGGTGGTCAAGGGACCCGTGAGACCAAGCGAAATGCTGCGGCTCCCCATCAGTGCCCAGGAGGCCGCCCAGTTGATGGAGTTTGACCAAGTGGAAGTGGGATTGGAGGCGTTGTCATGAGGCAGTCTATACGTAAAATCTGTATCGTCTGTCCCATCGGTTGCCAGCTGGAGATCATACCGGGTGAGGAGCTGGTGGTCCAGGGTAACCAGTGTCCCCGGGGGGTGCAATACGCTCGGGAAGAGATGACTAATCCCCGACGGATCTTAACTACCACGGTGGCGGTACGGGGCACAAGGGCCCGCTTGCCGGTGAAGACCCAAGGTACCATCCCTAAGGGAATGCTTCTTACCGCCATGGAGTATCTGCGGGATCTTAAGGTGGAGCCTCCACTCGCTATGGGGGATGTGGTGGTACCGGATCTGTTGGGCCTTGGGGTTTCGGTGGTGGCCTGTAAGGATCTTCCCGGAAACGGTGCAGAGGGGGCCTGAGCATCTAGACTGAACGTCCTTTTGAAATGAAGGAGGCGGTGTCCTTGGCGGTCATTGAGACGGTGGATCTGACGAAGTATTATGGCTCCGTCAGGGGAGTAGAAAATGTGAACTTGACGGTGGAGGAAGGGGAGGTCTTCGGCTTCATTGGTCCCAATGGTGCCGGCAAGTCCACCACCATCCGGATGTTGATGCAGTTGATTTTCCCCACCCGGGGAACGATGAAACTCTTCGGAAAGACCCTGGGGAAAGACAATCCCGAGATCCGACGGCACATCGGTTACCTACCCGGCGAGGTAAGCTTCTACGGCGACCTGACCGGGGGAGAGTTCTTGGCCTACGTGGCCCGCAATTTCTCCCAGGTGCGACGGGAGGATATCCATCACTATGCCGACTTGTTGCAACTGGATCTGAGTAAAAGGATCAATACCTATTCCCTGGGCAACAAAAAGAAGCTGGGAGTAGTGGCGGCCTTGATGCACCATCCCCGGTTACTGATCCTTGATGAACCCACCTCGGGCTTAGATCCCTTGATGCAGAACCAGTTCTTTGGAATCCTGAAGGAAAGGAAAAAACAAGGGGTCACGGTCTCCTTTTCCACCCACGTCCTTTCCGAGGTGGAAAAGGTCTGTGACCGGGTGGCGGTGATCCGGGACGGCACCATCGTCACAGTCTCCCGGGTGGATGAGATTCCCGGCCGGAACCGACGGATTATCCGGGTTCGGTTCGGCGAGGAGGGGAACCGGATTGAAGAATACGGGTTGGCGGACTTGGGCAGCCAGGTGACCTATGAAGAGGGGTATCACGTGATCCATACGGAGGAGGAGCTGCAGCTGGTGCTCCAAAGGATTGCCCAGTACCCCATCGCGGACCTGACGGTCTCCCGTCCCACCTTGGAGGAGCTTTTCATGGCTCTGTATAAAAAGGAGGATGCCCATGTGGAGTAGGAATATATATCTCGGGGAAATGAGGCTTACCCGCCGCAGTTTCATCGGCTTTGGACTCGCGCTGGTGGCGGTGCTGGTGACCTTCGCCGCCTTTACGGATTTGATTATCTCCAACGAAGACTTGGCGGGTCTTTTGGAAAGCTACCCCCAGGCCCTCCTTGATGCCTTTAACTTTGACATCGCGGCCTTCACCTCCTTTGAGGGCTGGATGGGCAGTGAACCCTACGTGTTTTATGTGCTTCTACTTAGCATCTTCGGGATTTTGCAGGCCCTGGGGAGTATCAGCAAGGAGTTGGATCAAAGGACCGGGGAGTTTCTGTTCAGTCAACCCGTAAGTCGACCGCGCATCTTTCTTTCCAAAGTCCTAAGCGGCCTTACCCAATTGACGGTGCTTTTTCTTTTGTCTGCCCTAGTTGCTTGGTTGGCGGGGCACCTGGCCGCAGAGGTGACCAATCCTACTGGTCTTTTCCTGCTCTTCGCGGCGGGGTATCTGATCGCCATTGGGTTCAGCGGGATCGGTTACCTGTTGACCCCCCTCTTCAATGCCAGTCGGAGTGCCACCGCCTTGGGGATCGGTATTGTCTTGGGTTCCTTCGTCCTCGATGCTTTTTCGAAGGTTTCTGACAAGGTAAACTGGCTGGGGTATTTCAGTCTCTTTCAGCTTTACGACGTGCACGGGCTCCTTGCCGCAAAACGGTTACCCCTGTGGCCGAGCCTCTTTGTTTGTATCCTTTTTGTCCTGGGGGTTGGAGCCGGCCTTTGGCTTTTCCGGCAGAAGGACATCCTACACTAGAGGGTGTCTTGACCCGCCTGGGCTTTTCCGGATCGGTTTTGCGGATCGCCTTGCTATCTCCCAGACTGAACTGTTATCTCAGTATAAATTAGAGACTTAGTCTATGTTGGTGGGGATTGATTTATACCGATTACAGGGTACTTGGTATAATGAAGCATTTTGGGTGTGGGCAGAAAGGGTGAAGGGTTCCCCGGCTGAGGCAGAGTTTTTTCGTCTTGGGGTCTCGGGTAAAGAACTGGTGCGGTTGTTGCGACGAAAGGGGATCCTGTGTTATTCTCCACCCCAGCGGATGTTTCTTTGGTTGCCGACGGTCAGGGAACGTCGGGTAAGGAGCCGACCTTTCGATCCTGGCCTGTGATGGCGGTACCGTTGCGCACCTTTCAAACCTTTTCCCTCTTGCAGACTAGCATGTTTAACAGCGCCTTAGCGGGGAAGCTTGAGCGGGGGCCTACCTTGACTTTCTGAGCCCAGGTATTACGTTTTACCCTGGGCTTGGTGGGACGGGGCCGTTGCCTGCCGGAACTGGAGGATGAAAAGAGCTTTTACCGGGCCCGGTGGGTACCGTTCCTGGATGGGCAAGATCAGGTGCGCTTTCGACAATTGGTAGCGGCTATGCCCGGGGTGGCCCTGGCCTTTACCAAGATGTGGTCGCTGATGGAATTTCTGAATCCCGGTTGGTTGGGCTCCCGGGAAAGCTACCGGCGGAGGTTTCTGTTGCCCATCCAGCAGCAACAGGAAAAAAGGACGATGGAACAGCTGAAGCTGCTTACCGGTCCCTTCATCTTGCGCCGAACAAAGACCGACAAGGCGATCATTGCGGACTTGCCTGAGAAGTTTGAAACCAAGGTTTTCTGTTATCTAACCCGGGAGCAAGCATCACTATACAAAGCGGTGACCGATGAGATGCTGGAGCTGATTGACCAAGAGGACCCGATGAGTCGCCGGGGATTGGTGCTGGCTACCTTGACAAAGCTGAAACAGATCTGTAACCATCCCGCCCTGTTTTTGCAGGACGGTTCCCGGATCCAGGGACGCTCGGGCAAGCTTATCCGTTTTACCGAGATCCTGGAGGAAATGTTGGCCAGCGACCAACGGGCTTTGGTCTTCACCCAGTACGCCCGGATGGGTCACATGTTGAAAACATATTTGGAAGATGTCTTCAATCAAGAGGTCCTCTTCTTGCACGGTCAAGTGCCCAAAGGCAAGCGGGATGCTATGATTCAGCGGTTTCAACAAGATCCAGAAGCCCCCGGCATTTTCATCCTTTCGTTGCGGGCGGGGGGCACTGGGCTGAACCTCACCCGGGCCAGTCACGTCTTTCACTATGATCGCTGGTGGAACCCCGCAGTGGAAAACCAGGCCACCGATCGTGCCTTTTGCATCGGCCAGACGAGGAATGTGCAGGTGCATAAGTTGCTATGTGTAGGGACCCTGGAGGAGCGGATCGATGCCCTCATTGAAGGAGAAGCAGACCCTTGCTCAGCAGATAGTGGGGGAAGGGGAACGGGCCTTGACGGAACTTTCCACCGAGGAATTGCGGGAACTTATCCAGTTGCAGGAAAGAATAGTCATTGGGGTGGTTGTGTGGCAAGCCGAAGCAAAGGCTACGGAGCTTCCGTGGTGGAAGCTGTGGCCCAGTCTGGGATTGTCGCCCAGAGTCGACGGGGGTCTTTTGGTAATAATTGGTGGGCAAGGCGGTGGGAACAGGCTTTTACTTCCTACGGCACCGACTCCCGTCTCAGTCGTGGAAAAAGCTATGCCCGTAGTGGACAGCAGAGTCTGCAGATTGAACGGGGCAAGGTATCAGCTAAGGTGCAAGGTACCCGGCGGACTCCCTATCAATGTGTGCTGGAAATGGCGGCCTTTTCTCGGGAGGAGGCGGAGGCTGTTGTGGAGGTTCTGCGGGAAGCTCCCACGGTGGTGGCAGACTTGTTGTCCGGGAGTTTCCGGAGGATCTGAAGACAGTGTTTCTAACGGCGGGTACATGGCTTTTTCCAGAAGGCTGGACGGAGTTGGAGATGGAATGTTCCTGTCCCGATTGGGCAAATCCCTGTAAACACGTGGCGGCAGTGGCATTTTTGCTGACTGAGCAGTTCGATCGGGATCCCTGGCAGTATCTATTGTTCCGGGGGATCACCCAAGAAGAGTTCCTTCGCTGGCTTGAGCCCTTCTCTGAAGAAGAATCCGATGCTCAGTCGCAGGGGGAACCTTTACCCGCAGATCTTACGGCTTTCTGGGAGGGTGGAAAGCTGCCTTCCGACGGGGAGAGAGGGGCAGAGTCGGGTGAGGAGCTGGCCTTGTTGGAGCGATTGGGTTACTTTCCTGGGGGAAACCGCGGGTCTTCCCTAGGGGAATGGTTTGCGCCCATCTATTCCCTAGCTCCTTTACGGGCCTGGGAACTGTTGGAAGAGGAGGATCCTTCCTTTGGGGAGGAGGAACGCCATGGGAAGCTTTGGAGTCTGATGGCCTTGGGGGCAACCTGCAGGCTGCGAAACCTTACGAAGCAACGCTGGGAGCCCTCACCGAAAGGGATTTCCCCTGGCGAGGACAGGAACGGGATGTGGCGTTGTTGTATAAGGAGGGGCTTTCCCAAGGGGCCATTGGAGAGATCTTTGGTCTGGAGCAGAAAGAAGTTCGAAACCTGCTGCTAACCATTGTCCAAAAGGTCTACCAGTATATTGCCCAGCAGCTAGACTGGCCCCTGGAACCGGACGACTAGAGTATCGAAGGGTTGTGGTGCAGCTTGGGGCTGCACCACCGTTGTTTATACCAGGCCTAACAGCCGTACGGTCTGAGTCACGATAAAACACAACAGCATGCCGACGAGGGTGGGGAGCAAGGCGGCGAGGGCCGTCCACTTCCAGCTTTGGGTTTCCTTGCGAATGGTGAGTAAAGTGGTACCGCAGGGAAAGTGGTTAAGACAAAAGAGCATGGTGCAAAGGGCCGTCAACCAGGTCCAGCCGTTGGCCATGAAAAGCTGCTGGATCTCCCCTAGACTGTTGAGTTCCACCAAGGCTCCCGTGGACATGTAGCTCATGATGATGATGGGAATGACGATCTCATTGGCGGGCAGCCCCAGGATAAACGCAGTAAGGATGTAACCGTCCAGGCCGAGCAAGTGTGCGAAGGGATGGAGGAAACCCGCCACATGGTCAAGGATAGTAACGCCCCCTAGGGGAATATTGGCCAATATCCAGATGAGCATTCCTGCCGGTGCGGCCACCAGGACCGCCCGGGATAGCACAAACAGGGTCCGATCCAACAGGGAGCGGATTAGGATCTGGCCCACCTGGGGTTGACGATAGGGCGGTAGCTCCAGGGTAAAGGAGGAGGGAAGCCCCTTTAAAAGGGTTGCGGAAAGGAACCTGGAGACCAAAAGGGTCAGGAGGACCGCCAGTACGATCAATCCCAGCACCCAGAGGGTGGCGGTGAAGGTGGGGAACAGGCGGCCGGCCAGAAAAATGCTAGCGAGGATAATCAACGTGGGGAAACGACCATTGCAAGGGACGAAGTTATTGGTGAGGATGGCAATCAAGCGTTCCCGGGGGGAGTCAATGATTCGGCAGCTGATCACCCCCGCGGCGTTGCAGCCAAAGCCCATGCACATGGTCAGGGCCTGCTTGCCGTGGGCCCGGGCCCGTTTAAAGAAGTTATCCAGGTTGAAGGCCACCCGGGGCAGGTATCCTAAGTCTTCAAGTAAGGTAAACAAAGGAAAGAAAATGGCCATGGGGGGTAGCATCACCGAGACCACCCAGGCCAGGGTGCGAAATAGCCCGAGGATGAACAGTCCCTCTACCCAGGCCGGTGCCTGCAGTTTTTCCGCCAGGAAGAGTAGTTTTTCCTCTACCCAGAAAAGACCCGCGGCCAAAAGCTGGGACGGGTAATTGGCCCCTTCCAGGGTGATCCAGAAGACCAAGCCCAAAAGCCCCAGCATGATGGGAATCCCGAATTTCTTGGAGGTGAGGATCCCGTCGATCCTGCGGTCCCACTGGTCGTAGTTTTTCACCTGGAAGGAGACCACTTGGTCGGAGATCTCTTCCGCTTCTTTGACCAGGGTGCTGACCAACTGGTCCCGCAGGTTTTCCCAGGAGCTCCCTTGGGTCTGGAGGTAGGTTTCCACCTCTTGCCAGGCTTCCCGCAGGAGGGCAGCGGAAATAGGGAGACACGAGCTTAGAGAGTCCGGCAACTCGCCGCGGTTTTCCAAAATCTTTAGGGCGAACCAGCGGGGAGGGATCCCATCTGCCACTAATGGTGCGATTACCCTTTGTAGTCGGGTGACAGCTTCCTCAATTACTTCCCCATAGCGAACGATCCTTCCCCTTGGTACGTGGCCTGTTGACACCTGGGCCACAGCCTGTTGCAGTTCTTCCAGTCCTTGGCCTGTGCGGGCGATGGTGCCCACCACTGGAACACCTAAGATTTCCTCCAACCTCTCCAAGTTTACGGTGATTCCCTTGCGTTTAGCTTCATCCAAGAGGTTTACACAGACCACCACCCGGGGGGTGATCTCCAGGATCTGGAGGACCAGGTTCAAGTTACGCTCTAAGCACGTGGCGTCGGTAACCACGATGGTGGCGGCGGGATCTGCGAAGCAGATGAAATCCCGGGCGATCTCCTCTTCCACGGAGTTGGCCGCGAGGGAATAGGTTCCAGGTAGGTCCACCAAGACGTAATCCTTGCCCGCGTAAGTATACCGGCCCTGGGCGTTGGTGACGGTCTTGCCGGGCCAGTTGCCCGTATGTTGTCGCAGACCCGTCAGGCTATTGAACACGGTGCTCTTCCCGGTGTTAGGATTGCCTGCCAAGGCGATGACCAAATCTGTGGGTCCCGCCTTGATTTCCCACATTTCCTGTAAGGCCCCCTTGCCGGTGGCACTTCTGGTTAGGCCCATGTCTTCTTCGCATCCTTCCTGTCAAAGTGCTTTTGGGTTCACGCTGGACCCGGCGCCCTCACTGGGTGGGCTGGATGCCGTTGGTGGTGCGTACCAAGATCCTGGCTGCCTCTTCGGCCCGCAGGGCGATGACGGCTCCCCGGACGTGGTAGGCGGTGGGATCGCCCGCTGGACTGCGCTGTAGGGCTTCTACCTTCGTCCCCTCGATTAACCCTAGATCCAGCAGCCGACGGCGCACCTTTCCGTTGCCAAGGAGTCCCGCCACTTCCCCTTGGCTGCCGACGGGGATCTGGTTCAAAGGTAGGATTTGGCATTTTTCCATAGCTACTTCCTCCCGGGGATAATTGCCCACCGGTGCCACATAAGTTAGAGGTGAGCAAGTTTTTTACCTACGGCTAATATATGAAGGAGGGGGCTAATGTGTTCAACGGGGGAGGGGTGCCGGGTGGGGACCGGTAAGTTCAAGACCTTTCGGGGCTATCAATTGGAAGAACAGGATCGGATGCTGCTTACGCCTAGCATGGAGGATTATCTGGAGATGATCTACCGGATGCACCTGGAGGGCGGGCCGGTGCGGATCAGTCAATTGTCCAAACAACTGAATGTGAAAGCTTCCTCAGCCACCAGGAACGTACAGCGCCTGGCCCAAAGGGGGTTGGTGGACTATGAACGGTATGAGGCGGTGCAGCTTACTCCCCGGGGAGAACGACTAGGGAAGTTTCTATTGGAGCGGCACCGCCTGGTGCAGGAGTTCTTGGAGTTTATCGGGGTGGAGGATACTTTGCTCAAGGATACGGAAATGATTGAGCATAACATTAGTAACCATGCCTTGGAGGTTATGCAGATCTTTGTTGCCTTCCTAAAGGACCACCCCGGGATCCTGGAGGAATACCGGGCGTATCGAAGGGATGTGACCAAAGGGTCTTCCGATGATGCCACCCCAGGCTAAGGCTGCCTTTGGATAGTGAGCCCCAGGCCTTTGGCGATGGCTTGCCCCGTAGGGGTAATCGCCAGGCCGCCCAGACTTGTTTCCTTCAGTTCCCTAGGCATCTGCCGGCCGATCTTGGCCATGGTGACCACCACTTCATCGTAGGGGATCACCGCGGGAATACCCGCCAGGGCCAAGTTGGCACTGCTGAGGGCCACCGCCACTCCCGCCGCATTGCGATAGATGCAGGGCACTTCCACTAGTCCTGCCACCGGATCGCAAACCAGGCCCAACAGACACTGCAGGGCCATGGAAGCGGCATCTACGATCCTTTGGGGGTTTCCACCCAGCATGGCGACAATAGCCGCTGCGGCCATGGCGGACCCGATGCCACATTCGGCCTGGCAGCCTGCCACGGCACCGTTGAGGCCACAGACGTTGCCAGAGACGATGCCTATTCCGGCCGCCACAAAGAGCCCTTCCAGGATCGCTTTGTCTTCTAGGTTCTTCTCCTGGGCCAGGGCCAGGACCGCCCCGGGAAGGATGCCGCAGGAGCCCGCGGTGGGACAGGCCACAATACGACCCATGGTCGCGTTGAGCTCTGCCACGGCGGTGGCGTAGGTGATCATCTTCTCAAAGAGGGGTCCACCCAAAAGAAGATGCGCTTGTTTGGCCTGGCGAAGCTTTTCCGCAAGGCCCGCCAAAATGAGGCCCTGGGTTTGGTTGTTGAGGCCTTCGGTTATCGATTCTTGCATCACCTGGAGATGTTGTCGCATAGTGGCATAGACAGCGTCTAAGTCTTGATCAGTGCGATCCGCCTCGTACTGGGCTACGATCCGGCCCAAGGGGAGATTCTTCTCGGCGGCCAGCTGAATCAACTCCGCAGCAGTGGTGAAGGTTATTTTTTCCATGATCCATCTACTCCCATGACTTAGTATGCCGGACCCAGTGGATGTCTTTAATCGAGGCGATCTCCGCCACGACCGGTTGGGGTACTGGGGAATCGGTTTCCACAAAGAGCAAGGCATCAGCGCCTTTCTTCAGCCGAACCACTTGCATGGTTCCAATGTTGATCCCGGCCCGAGCCAGGCTCCCCGTCACTTTAGCCACTACCCCGGGACTGTCCAGGTGATTGGTGAACAGCGCCGGAGATTTGCCGTTCCACTTGATGGGAAAACCATTAATGGAGGTGATCTCGATACTTCCCCCGCCTACGGAACACCCGGTGATCTCCCGGAGGGGAGTCCCCTGGGGAAAGAGGAAGCGGGCGGTGTTGGGATGCACTTCCCCCAGGTCGGCTTCCTCGATGTGCACCTTCATATTCTGTTCCGCGGCTAGCTGTAAGGCTTCCTTAATGCGGGGATCCGCAGAGGACAGCCCCAAAAGGCCTGCCACCAGCGCCACGTCTGTCCGGTGGCCGCGGTAGGTGGCCGCAAAGGAACCGTGAAGAAGGATGGTTACTGCCCGGGGCAGCTCGCCGTACAGCAACCGGGCACTTTGCCCCAGATGTACAGCTCCCGCAGTGTGGGAGCTAGAAGGGCCTACCATGATGGGACCGACGATATCAAAGACGCCAATATCCATGGTGGATGATCCTTTCTTGGGTGTTTTGTCTCATAGTAGTAGGTAGTGTGCCTGGGGGTGGCAGTCGATCTCAATCATACCATGAAAGGGAGAGAAAGCAAAATCCTTGGGGAAGGGTCTTTGGGCTTTTCCGATGCCAGTTTCCACCGAGGGCGACAAGTGGGCGGCGGATTGGTATAATAGACCTAAATGTGTGGCTGCAAAGTGTACCAAGGAGGTTAAGAAATGGCTGAGTTTAGGATAGAGGGTAATTCCTTTTTCCTTGATGGCGAAGAAATCCAAATCATCTCGGGTGCAATCCACTATTTTCGCGTCGTCCCTGAGTATTGGCGGGACAGGCTCCAGAAGCTGAAGGCCTGTGGTTTTAACACTGTGGAGACCTACGTGGCCTGGAACTTGCATGAGCCGAGACCCGGAGAGTTTTGCTTCGAAGGTGGTCTAGACATTGAAAGGTTCGTGCGGGAAGCGGGGGAACTGGGCCTTAATGTCATCGTGCGCCCGGGCCCCTATATCTGTGCCGAATGGGATTTTGGCGGTTTGCCCCCGTGGCTGTTGAAGGATCCCGCGATGCGGGTGCGGTGTATGTACAAGCCCTATCTAGACGCGGTAGATCGTTTCTTCGATGCTCTTCTTCCCCGCTTGGTACCCCTTCAGTGCACCCAGGGCGGTCCCATTATCGCTATGCAGGTGGAGAATGAGTACGGCAGTTTCGGCAATGACGCCCAGTACTTACGTTATCTGAAGGACGGCATGCAAAGGCGGGGTGTGGATGTGCTATTGTTCACCTCCGACGGTCCCACTGATATGATGCTCCAGGGCGGAACGTTGCCCGATGTACTGAAGACGGCCAACTTCGGCTCCCGCACTGAACAGGCTTTCAAGAAGTTGCGGGAGTATCAGCCGGTGGGTCCTCTGATGTGCTGTGAGTTCTGGGATGGTTGGTTTGACCACTGGGGGGAAGAACATAAGACCAGAAGCGCGGAGGATGCCGCCGCGGAGCTGGACAAGATCCTGGGTATGGGTGGGTCGGTTAATGCTTTTATGTTCCATGGGGGCACGAACTTTGGCTTTATGAACGGGGCAAACCATGGAGAGCACTATGAGCCGACAGTGACCAGCTACGATTACGACGCCCCCCTGAATGAAGCCGGGGATCCCACTCCGAAGTACTGGGCTTTCCGGGAGGTGGTGAGTAAATACGTATCATTGCCCGCGATGGAAGTCCCCCAGGTGGCACCGAAGCTGGCCCTGGGTAAGGTGGCTTTGGATCAATCGGTATCCCTGTTTTCCTCCCTGGACCAGCTTAGCAAGCCCGTTACCAGCACGGTACCTCTCCCCATGGAGATGGTGGATCAAAACTACGGCTTTATCCTGTACCGCACCAGGGTGAGCGGACCGCGGTCCGAGGTACAGGTGGTAGTCCAGGAGCTGCGGGACCGGGCCCAGGTTTTCTTGGACGGGAAATATATGGGTACTTTGGAACGCTGGGACAAGGAGAAGAAGGTATTCGTCGACATCCCCAAAGACGGGGCCACCTTGGATCTTTTGGTGGAGAACATGGGACGGATCAACTACGGACGGCATCTTTTGGACCGCAAGGGGATCACTGAGGGGGTGTTGTTGAGTTACCAGTTTTTGTTCCATTGGGAGATCTTCCCCCTGCCCTTGGATGATCTGAGGGGCTTATCCTTTGCCCCGGGGACTAACCAGGAGGGCCCGGCCTTTTACAGGGGCGAGTTCACCGTTGAGGAGCCCATGGACACTTTCTTGGCCCTTGATGGTTGGACTAAGGGTGTCTGCTTCCTTAACGGCTTTAACCTGGGCCGGTATTGGGAGCGGGGACCCCAACGGACCCTCTATGTGCCGGCACCGCTTCTTAAGAAGGGTGTCAATGAGTTGATTGTTTTTGAGTTGCATGGCATGGAAGCGCCGGTGGTGGAGTTTCGGGATAAACCCACCTTGGGTTAAAGAATGGCGGGGACGGCTCCAAAGGGAGGCCTCCCCCAGAACAAGGCAACTCCTGCCCTAAGGTGGGGTTACCTGGTGCAGGGATTAGCATGTGGGGTGATGGGGATGTCCATGAAAACGGGCAATGCCCGGATGATTAAAGAGATCAACACGGCCTTGATCATGGAGGAGATGCGCAAGACCGAGGAGATTACCCGCAATGAGTTGGCTATGCGCACGGGTCTTACGCCCCCTACGGTGTTGCACATCGTGGGAGAACTGATCGACCTGGGCCTAGTACGGGAGACGGAGCTGGGGGAGTCTACCGGAGGACGGCGGCCCCGTCTGCTGCAGCTTAATCCCGACGGGGGTTATGTGATCGGGGCGGAGATCGACGATGATATTACCAGCCTGTGTCTGGCGGACCTGCGGGTGGGGATCCGGGCGAAGGTGCGGTTACCCAACAGGGTGCTGGCACCAGAGCGGGTTTTAGCCGGGGTCAAAGAGGGTATCCAAAGGCTGATTGATCGGGCTGGGGTGGACCCCGGACGAGTCTTCGGAGCGGGTGTGGTCCTCCCCGGTTTGGTGGAGAAGGTTGAGGGGATCTGTGTGCATAGTACCCGCCTCGGTTGGCACAACGTCCCCGTGAAGGAGTGGTTAGAGGAAGAGACCGGCATTCCCGTCCTGGTGGACCATGTGGTGCGGGGGATCGCCTTGGCAGAGAGTACCTTTGGAGCGGCCACCAATGCCAAGGACGTCCTTTGCGTACGCATCGGTCGGGGGATCGGCGCGGCCTTGGTGGTCGACGGGGATGTATACCAGGGAAGCAACGGTAGCCTTGGGGAATTAGGACACATGGTGGTATGGCCCGAAGGGCCACGCTGCGGCTGTGGTTTAGTGGGTTGTCTGGAAGCCATCGCCTCGGAAGCAGCCCTGGTGACCAGTTACCGGAACCTGCGTCCAGAGATCGGTGAAGGGCCCCTCCGCGGGACAGACATCCTAGCCCGGGGCGAAACCGACGAAGCCGCCGCCCACGTGCTGCGTCAGGCAGGATACTACTTGGGGCTGGGCCTGGCCAACTGTGTGAAATTGCTCAATCCGGAGCTATTGGTGATCTCCGGGTTTTTGAAAGGCGGTACAGTGATGTGGGAAGAGATGCGGCGGGTGATCGCTGAGCAGGTGTTCTCCTCCCAGTTGGCGGTCCTACGGATTTTACCCGGGGCATTGGTGGCCGATGCCGGCGCCCTGGGTGGGTGTGCCTTGGTGTTAAGGGAAGTATACAGCAGGCCCATGGAGTTGAAGGCGAGACTGAGGGGGTGAGGTGTAGTTAGGTATTACCCGTGTCTTTAGGGTGTCGTAAAATCACAGGGGCGTGCTGTTGGTTGAGACCTACTTCCAAGGGCAGCGGGTTTTCGCCGATGGTTTGCACTCTTGGCCCAAGGTAAAGCCCAGACAGTTTCCCTGCGGCCAGATCTTTTTGGGGATTATAAGCAGGAGATCCGGCGTGTTTCTAGAAGGAAATAATTAATCAGTTTAATTAATATGTATAGTAAGTATAAAGTCTGGGGCTCCCCAGACATCGCCATGGCTAGAAGGAAGTACCCGGTGGTGAGGGAAGGCCCCTACATTTCCGCCGAAGACGGTCCCCGGGGGCTATCCCCGGGAGAGTTGAACAGACCCCGATTGGGGGCAGTTTTGCCAGTGGCAAAGCTGGGCAGAGGGTGCCATTAGATTGATCACCCTGGCATGGACAGGGTTTACGTGTTGAGGAGGTCTGCTGTCGGGGTATCAAAGTAGAACGTTGATGTTTGTATACCAAGACTTGGAGGTGTCTTCGACGATGGAGTACAAAGTGGAACAACTTGCAGTCCAGATCCATCCTACCAGGGAAGCGATGGGGCAGGCGGCGGCCCGGCTGGCCGCGGAGTTCATCCGTGCGAGGGCAAAGGACAAGGATGAAGTAAACGTCCTGTTTGCCGCGGCTCCTTCCCAGAATGAGTTCTTGGCGGCTTTGACAGCCCTGCCTGAGATCCCTTGGGAACGGGTCAACGCCTTTCAACTGGACGAATACATTGGATTGCCGAAGGATGCTCCCCAGCGGTTCTCTCGGTACGTGGAGGAGCATGTGGTAAGCCGGGTGCCTTTAAGGAGGTTCTATGCCATGGATCCTAGTCGGGACCCCGCGGAGGAATGTCGCCGTTACGCAGCTTTACTTGCCCAATTTCCTCCAGACTTGGCCTGTATTGGTATTGGGGAGAACGGACATATTGCCTTTAATGACCCGCCGGTGGCCGATTTTGCCGATCCCCTGCCGGTGAAGGTAGTGGAACTAGATCTGGCCTGTCGGCTCCAACAGGTCAATGACGGGTGCTTTGCCACGCTGGACGATACCCCCAGCCACGCGGTCACTTTGACTATCCCTACGATTCTGGCCGCAAAGCGCGTGGTGTGTGTTGTGCCCGGCGAAAGGAAGCAGGAAGCGGTGTACAAGACCCTCCGTGGTCCCATCGATACCCAGTGTCCGGCTTCCATTCTGCGTCGGCACCCTGGGGCCACTTTGGTTGTGGACGAGGTGGCGGCTCGGTTATACCTAGACGAGGTCAAAGAACTGGAAGACCGGGCTTGAGGTGTTTGGTTTAGGGGACATTGCCCAGGTATTAGAACGATTCTTGGCAGTGGTTCCCCCCTAAGAAGGTACTGAACGGGAAGCGGGGGAGGGGGTGAAGAACCCTCTCCTCACCCACCACTGCACCGCTCGCTCTTTGCCCCCATCGACCTTCGGCAGTTTTCGGTTTGTCCCAGTTCCCATGTAGTTCTGCTTCTGGGAGAATGGTGGTTTGCCCTTGGTTTCCTTCGTGAGATCCTAGCCTCGGGCTGTGTTTACCTATGAGACTCTCCGGCTACGCCAACGCAAAGAGGAACCCAAGCCCACCACGACCTTTCCCATGGTTAAAGCACTGTACCTTTCCTTTTGTTTTCAGTTCGGCTTTGGCCAGAGGGCAATGCGGTGGAGGTAACCCTCGATCTTTCGTACCGTCTCTGCACTGATTTGGTGCTCAATGCTGCAGGCATCGTGAAGGGCGATCTCTTCTTTCACCCCTAACACCTCAATGAGCAAAGTGCGGATTAAGAGGTTACGCCGTTTTATCTCATTGGCCGTCTTGCGACCTTTGGGGGTAAGCCGGATGGGGCCGTAGGGTTCTTTGGCGATATAGCCGACTCTCTTTAACACATCCATCGCTTGGCTCACACTGGCTTTGGAGACCCCCAGCCGTTCCGCCACCGCGGTGGTACGGACCGGTTCCCCGATGGCGGACAGCTCCAGCAGGGCTCGAAGATAATCTTGGATCGCTGGTGTGAGTCTTTTCATCGGTTACCACCCTGTGGTTTTTCTTATCTTCTTTTTCCTAACCGATTGGTGGGCCTTTAGTCTTCCCCACGCTGGGTCCCAGATATTATTAGCATATGCCCATAATTATTCTACCCCTATTATGAACGTATGTCAATAACTCCGAAGTTGTGAAGTGTGGACCAAGTTTGCGAAGAGGGTAAATCCTTTGGCAGGAGTTTCCGTAGGAAAGAAGAAATGAGTAAAGTAAGTGGGCGATGGTTTCTATTTTCGAGATGGTTACATATCAATCGGAGGAGCGTATCATGAGTAATCCCTATGTTGGTAAGGGTTGGACCACCCGTCTGTTTGCTGCGACCCAGCCGAAGTATGCCTTTCGGGCCCGGACGAAGGAAGAGTTTGACGCCTGGCAAAGGGCCTTCCGGGCAGAATTGGTGGAGGTTCTGGGTTTGCCCAGGATTGAAAGTCGCGGTGCCAGCCAGAATCCGCCCCAAAAGGTGGGGGAGGTGGAAATGGCGGGTTACCGGGAAGAAAAGTGGGTTTTGGAGACGGAACCGGGCTTTTTCGTGCCCTTTTATCTGTTGGTTCCCCATGGGCTTACCGGACCGGTCCCCTTGGTGATTGCGGTGCACGGCCACAGCCCCCAGGGAAAAGAGATCTACGCGGGACATTACCAGAGTGATGAGGACCGGGAATCGGGAGAGACGCAAGAACGGAATATCGGCATCCAAGCGGTACAGGAAGGTTACGTAGCCTTGGTGCCAGACATGCGGGCTTTTGGGGAATTGCAGAACCCCGAGGAAATGCGGGGCCGGGGCTTTTGCCGGACTTTGCAGATGCATGCCCAGCTTCTTGGTCGCACCCTGGTGGGGGAACGGGTATGGGATGTGATGCGACTGTTGGACTATGCCTTGACCCGACCGGAGGTGGACGGCGAGCGGGTGATCATCACTGGCAACTCCGGCGGGGGGACCGTCTCCCTCTTTGCCGCCGCGGTGGATCCCCGGATCACCCTAGCGGCGCCCGGAAGCTATTTTTGTACCTTCCAATCCTCCATCGCGGCAGTTTTCCATTGTGAATGTAATTATATCCCGGGGATTGTGACCCTGGGTGAGATGTACGATGTGGCGGGGCTGATTGCCCCCAGGCCTTTCCTGGCCATCAACGGCAGGGAGGATAGGATCTTTCCCCTTGAGGGTGCCCAGGAAGCCTTTAGGAAGCTAAAGGAGATCTACCGGGTGGCCGGTGCTGAAAAACGTTGTGAGTTGTATATCGGGGAGGGGGGCCACCGGTATTACAAGGCCCGGATTTGGTCCTTTGTGAAGGAATGGTTGGGTTAGGAAGCCCCTCCCGTAGGAATGGAACCGGAGTCCTTTGGGAAGAATCCTCTCCAT
>DUMW01000025.1 GCA_012839765.1 Bacillota bacterium | reverse complement strand
AGATCCTCATCAATTCGTACCTTCACACTATTTCCTCCCTCTTCACCCACTGCAGGTGCTATGTTTGAAATCTGCCCTGTACATATTCGCCCTTACCTCCCACTTTCCTGCTAGGACCAGACAAAGAATTGCTTTCCCACCGGAAAGGGGCGCTGTTTACGATATGGACAACAAAGAGTATAATAATCATGAACACGATTTTCTGCAAGGCGGGAGGAAGATACCATGGTTCAGGATAAACTCGCGTTTGCTAAGCGGTTCGTCGGCGGCGTGATTATGGACGTAACAACCCCCGAGCAAGCTAAGATAGCTGAAGAGGCCGGCGCGGTGGCAGTAATGGCACTAGAGCGCGTCCCCGCAGATATTCGGGCGGCTGGGGGGGTAGCACGAATGGCTGACCCCGAAATCATTTTTAAAGTCAAAGAAGCAGTGAGTATCCCGGTGATGGCCAAAGTCAGGATCGGCCATTTTGTGGAGGCCCAAGTGTTAGAGGCCATCGGTATAGACTTCATCGATGAAAGTGAAGTTCTTACACCGGCCGATGACAAATACCATATTGACAAGACTAAGTTCAAAACACCCTTTGTCTGTGGAGCCCGCAATCTTGGCGAAGCTCTGCGGAGAATTGCCGAAGGGGCCGCAATGATCCGGACCAAGGGTGAGGCGGGCACTGGTGATGTGGTAGAAGCGGTGAAACATATGCGGACCGTCATGGATGAAATTCGCATCATTGCCAGCCTGCCTAAGGAAGAATTGATGACAAAGGCTAAGGAAATGGGAGCGCCCTATGAGCTGCTGTTGCAAGTAGCCGAGACAGGAAAGCTTCCTGTGGTCAACTTTGCCGCCGGAGGCATTGCCACTCCTGCCGATGCTGCACTAATGATGCAGTTAGGTGCTGACGGTGTCTTCGTGGGTTCGGGAATCTTCAAATCGGCGGACCCTGTAGCACGGGCCCGGGCGATTGTCGAGGCCACCAAGCACTACGACGATCCAGAACTCATCGCCAAGGTCTCCCGAAATCTTGGTGAACCCATGTCAGGCATTGCCACATCGACCTTGCCAGACACGGATCAGATTCAGAACAGGGGTTGGTAACTGGTAGCCTTTCATTCTAGTACCGTAGCGGACAACCCATCCTAGTATCCACGGGCTCGGTGGTTTGTTTCCCAACCCTGGGAACCACTGCCGACCCCCTGGAGCTACGGACAACCAGCGTTCCCACAACGAATCTTTCCTGGTTTGAGGTGATTACAATCAAACAGGTCATTTTGGGTAGAACCGGTCTACAGGTTAGTACTCTGTGTTTTGGTGCCCTTCCGATGGGCCCGCTGCAAAAGAACCTCCCGCCGCAAACCGGCGCGGAGGTAATTGCTTACGCCCTGAACCAAGGGGTAAACTTCATCGATACCGCGGAGTCCTATGGCACTTACGAACATATCCGGTTGGCCATCAAGGGTCGGTCGACACCACCGGTCATCGCCACGAAGTCTGCGGCCTGCACCTATGAAGAAATGCAAAAGAGCGTGGAACAAGCCCGCAAAGCTTTAGATCTGGATGTCATTCCCATTTTCCATCTCCACGCCGCGCGGGCGGGCCTGAAATTGTTCGAGCAGCGCAAGGGCGCCCTGGAGTGTCTTTGCGATTACAAGGATAAGGGGATCATCCAAGCGGTGGGGGTCGCCACCCATCATTGCCAGGTGGTCACCAAGGCCGCGGATCACCCGGATATCGACGTTGTCTTCCCGTTGATCAACAAGGTGGGTTTGGGAATTCTCGGAGGCAATAGGGAAGAGATGCGCCGGGCCATCACATATGCCTATGAACAGAATAAGGGAGTCTATGCGATGAAGGTCTTCGCCGGGGGCAATCTCCTGGAGGATCGAGAGGACGCGTTGGCGTGGGTGCAATCCATCCCTGGGTTGGAAGTGATCGCCATCGGGATGGTTAACAAGACCGAGGTAGCGATCAACCTGCATTTGATGAGCGGCAAACCGCTCCCGCCGCAATTGCGGGATTACAGCGTAGTGGATAAAACACTGAAAGTGCTCTCCAACCTTTGCCGGGGATGTGGTACCTGTATCGGTACCTGTCCCAACGGGGCTCTTTCTTTGCAAGGAGAGAAAGCGGTCCTAGACCCGGACAAATGCATCCTCTGTGGGTACTGCAGCCCCAACTGTCCAGAGTTTGCCATCAGGATGGTTTAAGAAAGCAGGGCAACTGCCCTGCTTTTTTCATCGTCCACTGCGTTCCTTGGCCACTTTGGCCTCGTAACCACTTTGCCGGAAAGCCTCCAAGGGATTCTCGGGCACACCCAGCTCCCGGCGCACAGCTTTCAGCAGAGGAGTCACATCGGTGTTGAACGCGGTCATGAGCACTTCCTCTGCCCCCACCACATCGCCAGCGGCCTGCAACTCCGTCAGCTTCTCCTGGTTCACCAGCAAAGCCTTGGCGTAAGCCGTCTGCAGATTCTGCACCGACTGAATCATGGCTTGGATTTTCGGTTTAATATTATGGCTCTGGTCAATCATATACGCAATTTCTGGAGCATTGTCCGGATCGGCCTCTGCTTTAGCCAGTTCATTGTAGATCAGGAAAAGTTCATAAGGATTGATGGAACCGGAAGTCAGGTCATCGTCGGCGTACTTCTTACTGTTGAAGTGAAAACCACCCAATTTTCCTTCATCGATGAGATAGGCCACAATATGTTCAATATTAGTACCCGAGGCATGGTGACCCAGATCCACAAGGGTTTTCGCCTTCGGCCCCAGCTTCCTCGCCAGATCCGTAGCCATACCCCAATCGGCTAAATCCGTATGGTAGAAGGCCGGTTCAAACATCTTGTACTCGATGAGTATGACCATATCATCATCGAGAGCCTCGTAAACCTCCCGGTAAGCTTCTTCCATCCAACGCTTCCGCCGCCGGAAGTCTCCCTGCCCTGGATAGTTGGTGCCGTCGGCCAGCCACATGCTCAGCACCTTAGAGCCGGTCCGCTTCATAATCTCCACGCATTCCAACATATGGTCAATGGCTTTCCTGCGCACCTTGGGATCTACGTTCGTGACACTACCCAGTTTATAGTCAGGATCCTGGAAGAGGTTCGGGTTGATACTACCCACGGCAACACCCAGTTCCCGGGCATAGTCCGCCAGCTCTTCCCAGTTCTCCACCCAATCCCAGGGGATATGTAAAGCCACCGTAGGGGTAATACCAGTATACTTGTGAACCTCCGCCGCATCGGCGATCTTTTCCCAGACGGTTCTAGCCGCGGCTTCCTGCTTAAACACGTAAAACCGGGTCCCACCATCACCATAGGCCCAGGAAGGCGTTTCCAGCTTCTGCTTTTTCAACCTCGCTTTAACCTCATCAATATTGATCCCTCGTGCTGCCAACTCTTCACCTAGACGGTTGTAATCATCCACGGTGTTCACTTCCTCCCTCCACGGCGTCCACGATGGCCATGATTAACGTCTCGATAGGAGCCTTCTCCAGACCAAAAACCTCCGCCGCAACACCCGGAGCTCCACCGGCCAACACCAAATCGCCGGGACCTGCTCCTACGTAATCCACGGCCAGCTCATATTGACCAATAGTCTTCCCCTCTGCATCTACCCGTTCCAAAATGAACAACTTTTTTCCGGCATAGGCGGGATGTTTTGTGGAACATACCACCGACCGGACTACCCGCGCTAGAATCATCGGTTGCCTCCTACTCGGCCATCAAAGCCCGTTTGCAAGCTTCGTCCACCAGGGTAACAATGCTCGCGTCCACCGGACACGTGTCCTGCAGAAAAGCCTCTGGTGCATCCCCACTAAATACAACACCGACAATATCACCCTCGCCTGCCGTACCCAGGGCATCAGCTGCCACATAGGGCACACCCTCTGCCACCAATCTACGATTTAAGGGCTGTAGCACCAATAGTTTGATGCCCTCCAGATTCTCGTCCTTAACGGTAGAAACTACTTTACCGATCACCTTTGCCAGCTTCATCTCCATCGCGGGGTCGAATCAGCCTACTCCCCCGCCCCACCTCCACCTTAGGCACGAACCGCCCTATTTTCCATATACCCGCTTACCCTCGATCTCTACCGAATCTACAATGGCAACGATGGCCATATCCACAGGGGCGGTCCTTGTCTGTTTAGTCTGTCTTGCGGAACTGCCTGAAACCACCATCACCAGATCATTGCACCCCGCCCCGCTGGTATCCACCGCCACAATTGGCGCGCCCATTGGCTCCAAATTGCTTGGATTCAGCGGCTGCACGATCTGCAGCTTAAACCCCTGCAGATTCTCGTCCTTTTGGGTACTAACCACGTTCCCCAGGACCTTCCCTAAGATCATAATCTCGACTCCTTATCCACAACCTTACTTATCGCGTTACCGCTGGACATTTTCGACAGATCTTCTCCATCTCCTGCCAGGGACAATTGATAGCAAATCTCCAACTTCTCTAAGGGTACCTCCTAAAGGGTCACTCAAAGAGGATATTACCTAAGATACAATCGGCTCCAGTCCAAAGGATGCCGAATCACAATTCTAGATATACGCCTCCAAGGTGATCTCTTCTCATGGCAGCGGATAAAAAAACAACCGGGCCTGGGCAAAAACCCAAACCCGGTTGTTGTATGCTCTACATTAGAACGGAATACCAGCGATTACCCGCAGACCCTGCGGAGTATCGTCATGCGCATAGAACCGATAAGCCTCGTAGCGCTTCTGCAACGCTTCACCGTGAACCCAGGAGGTGGTCTCCTCGTTGCTGTAGTCATTGGAGCTGTAGTACTCAACCCGGAACTTCACACCATTGGGAGCGTCGTATTTTGCCTGGACAGCAAACTTCACAGGATCCTCAATCAGATCTTTGTCCATGGGCATGTCAACGATGACCCGACCGTCGACCTGCACCTTCTTTAGCCGCCAGATATCGGTGGTTCCGTTGACCAGCAAACCAGCAATGGTATGGTAACGATTATCCTCGGTATAGTTCATATCCCAATCGAAGTCCAGCCGACCTTGGGCGGTAAAGCCATTAGCCAGATTGTACTTCGGAGTGGTCACGGTAATCGCATAGTCATACCGTAGGGCATCGGTATCCTCGATCGTGGAAGCACGATTCGTGGTCTTCTCGTCTGGTACCAACACGGTAGCCCGCTGATTGAAGGTGAACCCTTCATACGTGCTATTCAGCGCAACCTTAATGAAGTCATCAAGGTCGCCCCGACGGGACGGGTTAGTGGTATCATAGTCCACATCCAGCTTGTTGCTGACAGGACCAAGATTGAACCAGGTGGTAGCACCAACGTTGACGCTGTT
>DUMW01000024.1 GCA_012839765.1 Bacillota bacterium | reverse complement strand
TGTCATCGCGCTCCGCTACCTCCCAGCCCAGCCTCTCAAACAAGGCCTTTCGTGCTTCCAACTTCTTTTGTCCCAACTTAGAATCAGGTCCTGTAGAACGTGCCATTAACACAACCCTCCGCGAAACCGCAATTATCTGATAAGTTCGCGGAATTTTCTGGATCTCCTGCAACGCCACAGAACTTTTTCTCGCGACAACGAAAAACCGTCCCAACCCCACAAACCTTATGTCAAAACCTCAGCCCGGTAAACAGACCCTCTGTCCCAAAACCTTCTTTTCTGGAATGGAACCTCCGTTCCCATGGAACAACCCTTTGTCTACGGCCCCCGATAGGCCTTCAGCTTGGCCTCCACTAGCATGTGAGGGAGTCTCCTCTTATAATGACCCCTTAGGTCGATTCCAACATATTCTTCCCCTTTCTGAGAATTGTTAATTTGACGCCCTGCCACTTAGTTTGAAATAATATTGATCTCGCACTGCCCAGATGTGGTAGTATATGTTATAATACACATAAAAGGGGGGGAGTGCCGTGGATACCCGCAAAGAAGCAGGTTTCGCCCTGTTTTCCGGTTTACTTACGTTGCTTGTTCTTGTGATGGTCATCGGAGCGGTGACAGTCATTGTCCCGGTCCATCAACGCAGTGTCGAGGTACAGGGGAAACAGGCCCTGGCCTTGCATGCCGCCGAATCTGGAGTTTTCCATGCCCTGGCATGGTTAAACCAATATGATCGGGATTTTTTCGAACGCTTTGCCACAGAGTTTCCCTATAAGAAGAGCGAAGACCAGTATTATTCCATCGATGGAAAAGGTCGATTCAGTATCGATCTAACCGATGATGGCACTCTCATTGCCTATGGTGAATACGGCAACCACCAGCGGGTAGTCTCCATCCGGCTTTCGACGTCGGATGCCGAGGGATATAGGCTCTTTGAGGAATGCCTATTGTATTTCGAAGGAAACCAGCCCACTGACGACAACTTTATACCACCGAACATTACGGTACCCACCCCGCCACCACCACCGGAGAAACCAGCCCGGCCGCCAAAGCCCCAGTTGTCGGAGTATCAGGATTGGAACGGGCAGATGGTGATTAGAAACCCCAACCAATCACCCGATGCTCCACCCCTTAAAGTACGGATCCGAAATGGCTTGTCCCTAGGTTTTCAGGGAAGTCTGCGCATCGAAGGCAATGTGGATTTATACGTGGACGGCACCCTCAGTCTAGGAAGCAGAGCCAGTATCCACGCCACAGGTGATTTGAATCTCTACGTAGATGGTGCACTTAGCTTGGGCTGGAACTCCCAATTTAGTGTGGGCGGCAACATGCACCTGTACACCAATGGTGCCTTGACCTTAAACAGTCAAGCGCAGTTCAGTGTGGAGGGAGATAGCTTTCTGTACGTGGATGGTGCTTTCTCCCTAGGTAGTCCATCCCAATTCACTGTCGGGGGAGACTTGGAGCTATACGCAGACGGTGCTTTCTCTACGAACAATGGGGCGAAATTGACTGTTGCAGGTGATGCCACCATCATCTCCGGTGGCAGCTTTCGAGCTGTAAGTACATCCCATTTTTCCTTCCACGGGCTTAAGGCCATCATCTCTGCGGGAGACACCTTTACGCTTAATAACAAGAGTCAAGTCTATGCGGCGGGGAATCTACAGGTCTTTTCCGAAAAAGGTACGAGTCTAGTAGGCGGAGACCAGATCATCGCCACCGGGGATGTGACCGTCGTCAGCGGCGGTCCACTGAGTATGAACAACACTGCGACAATCAATAGTGAGGGAAGGGCACAACTGTTTGTAACCGGCAACATGACCCTGATCTCCGTGGCCCACATCTTCTCAGAAGAACCTATCACTCTGGTGGTACACGGTAATCTGACCATGAACTCAGGAGTCCAAATTGGCACCCGCAATTCCCCTTGGAATGAACTATACATCTTCGGGGATCTAACCATGAACTACCAAACCATGCTAGGTAGGATGGATAAACCCAATCTCGTCTTGTTCATGCTTAAACCTGACTCCACCCTGACCCTGAATACCGAGGCCCGGATCTATGGTGGCATCTTCGCCCCTTGGACCACAATAGTATTGGGATGGAGAGCGGCCATTGAGGGAGCGATTATCAGACAGAGGATAGATGCCAGCAATGAAGCAACATTTATCGCCAACGATATTCTACTGGACTATAGTACCAGTTCCGGCACCGGGGGAAAAAGTGGGATGCTAGTGGCCCAGCAGTGGGAATTGCTCCGTTAAGCAAGGAGGAGGGGGCGGTTCACCCCCTCTCTCATAATGTTTGTATATCTCATCCTAGCCCCGCGACCATATGTTCTCTTCGTTACGGCGTCACCAGGCTTGACAGTCTACTGGTAACCTTCGGCTATGGGACACTGTGCGGATAACCCTGGATTGTACCTCTTCGGCTCTCTGGACAATTTGGTCAGCCATCCACTGCGGGAAGAATTACGCTGGCCAAGCGGGTCCATCCATCCTTCCCCGTTTAACTCCAAGAGGTTGTCCCCTGCATTTTGTCCTCTGCCCGTTGACGGCTAAGCCAGGACTGTCGAATCAGGTTACCGACATTCCGGAAAAACCGAGCACCCTTGTGCAATTAAACTAGGGCCACTTTCGTCCTACGGGATCTTCACCCTATAGACAGAACCTCATAGGGAGTGCACTTAATAAAAACTCCCCAGCAAGCTGGGGAGTCTTTTTCTTTAGAAATCAAATTCGAAGGGCTCCTGCGGGGCATCGACCCGAAAGGCCACCTTGTTGAGCCAGATGGTAATAGAGTGGCCAAACTCCGGATCGGGATTGGTCCAATAACTCTTCGCCCCTTTTTGCGCACTCTTTCGCGCCTTGTTACTCAACTCCTCAGGTTCCTCCTCCTGGGAGAAGATGAGCCCCAGCGGATTGACAGCTTTAATGAACTCGCTAGAATCCACCGGTTCCCAGTTCATGCTCATTTTTAGGAAGTCTGCGGCTAAAGTCACGTCCGCCGCCAACATCTCCTCTTCCGCCTCCGTGCCAATGGCGCTGGCAAACAGTATGGAATTGTCTCCGTAGTCCAGCCTCAACACCAAAGACGCATCATAGACTTCTGCGTAACTATCGGGGTCTTGACCCGGGTGCAGCACCTCAAACTTCAGGCCACCGATATTCAAAGGGTCGCCTCTAGTCAACACTCGGGGTTCAAGGCCGGCATTGGCGAGGGCCGTCTGCAGGTCTTCGTTCTCCGCATAGGCGGCATGGCCGGAATAGTAGAAGCTACGCACCTTTATCTGCGGGTCGTTCAAGACCTCGATCAACCCTTCCACGTATTCGGGCTCCGGATTAGTGCTAATCATGGCCTCCAAAACCCAATACCCATTGCCCTCGCTGTCATACTCCCGAGGAATGACTGCTAATTCCTTAAGATAAAAGGGTACAGAACTGATAGTCCTTATTTTACCTCCATCGATGAGCACAGCCTTGTTGGTCATCCAGTTGTTTACGACGATGGAATCACCATCACCGACGTTAATAAAATGAACGGCTATCTCCGCCTGGAAGAACAACCCACAGCCAGGCACAAGCAAGCCAAGACAGATCAACAGACTTAAAATCAATGAAACTCTCTTTCCCATCACGGGTCCCCCTTATTTTCCCGGTAAACTTCGTTTTATTCTTTGTCGATGCCTTTGTATAGTTCCGTATTGGACCCCAACATTCCTTCCTAGAGGGTTGGTGAGTTTTCACCGAGGGCATTGACGGCAAATTTCTGCGCTGAACAAGAAGGCCTTTGGCAACATTTAGCGAAGATCTATGCTGGTTTAGTATTTCCTCCCATATGGACACCACCCTATTCCTCACACTGGCTACCGCTGGAGCAAAAGTGGTTAAACTAGGCCTAGGCCTATCCAGATAAAAATAGACAAGTATCGGGGTGAGACAACCAGATGAGAGATTGGGAAAACCACAAATTAACACACAGGAATTTGACCAAGCCACACGCCATTTTGTTGCCCTATACCAATGAGGCAACGGCTAGGACCTACGAAAGGGGTGCCACCCCCTACTTTGCGCTGCTCAATGGAAAGTGGAAGTTCCACTATGCCGAGACCCCCTTGTCGGCCCCGGAGGGCTTCTTCCGGGAAGATTACGATACCACTTCCTGGGACGATATCGAAGTACCCTGCAGCTGGCAACTCCAGGGTTACGGCAGACCCCATTACACCAACGTAATGTATCCTTTCCCCGTGGAACCACCCTTGGTGCCCTCGGACAACCCGACGGGCTCCTACCGCAGGGAATTCCTGATCAGTGAGGATTGGCTGAACCGCCAGGTTTACCTGCGTTTTGAAGGGGTGGACTCCGCCTTCTACGTCTGGGTCAACGGCAAGCAGGTAGGGTTCAGCAAAGGCAGTCGGTTGTCCGCGGAATTTGACATTACGCCCTACATCCGTTCCGGACGCAATGTCTTGGCGGTACAGGTCTACCAATGGTCCGACGGTTCCTACCTGGAGGATCAGGACATGTGGTGGCTTAGCGGTATCTTCCGGGATGTGTACTTGTACGCGAAACCCCGGACCCACATCTACGACCTCACCGTGGTCACGGAGTTGGATGAAAACTACCGGGACGCCACTTTGAAGCTGCAACACATCATCAAGAACACCGATTCCCAACCAGTGGAGAATTACAAGCTTGCAGTCAAGTTGTTGGATCAGGCGGGCAAGGAAGTCCTATCCCAAGAAGTGACTAGTTCCTTGACCCTGCAGGGTAACGATGAGACCATCGTAGAGTATGCCGCGGAAATCGCCCAACCCCGGAAATGGTCCGCGGAAGACCCCTATTTGTACACTCTGCTGGTAAGCCTCAAAGATGCCGCAGGGCAAGTCCTGGAAGTGGTCACCTCTAGAGTCGGCTTCCGCACAGTGGAACTCAAGAACGGCCGGATGTTGGTCAACGGTGTCCCCATCATGCTTAAGGGTGTGAACCGCCACGACGTCCATCCGGACTTGGGGCGGACCGTCCCCTTGGAATTCATGGAACAGGACATCCTCCTGATGAAACGACACAATCTCAACGCGGTGCGCACTTCCCACTATCCCAACGACCCACGTTTTTACGACCTTTGCGACTACTACGGCATCTACGTGTTGGATGAGACGGACCTGGAAACCCACGGGTTCCATATCTTGGGCCAACCCGACCGTTTGAGCGATGATCCTGAGTGGGAGGCCGCCTACCTGGATCGCATGGAGAGGATGGTTGAACGGGATAAGAACCATCCTTCGGTGATTATCTGGTCCTTGGGGAACGAGTCCGGTTTTGGACGCAACCACGAGGCCATGTACCACTGGACCAAGAAGAAGGATCCCACCAGGTTAGTCCACTACGAAGGGGACCGGGAAGCAAAAGTTGTGGACATCCTCGGACCCATGTACACACCGGTGGAGAAATGTATTGAACTATCCCAAGTGGAGACCTGGGATAAACCGCTAATCCTCTGCGAATACGCCCATGCCATGGGTAACGGTCCCGGTGGTCTAACCGAATACTGGGATGCCTTCTACAAGTACCCACGGATGCAGGGTGGCTTCGTCTGGGACTTTATCGATCAAGGCTTGAGGAAATATGATGAGCAGGGGCGGGCCTTCTTTGCGTACGGTGGGGACTATGGCGAGTACCCCCATGATGGTAACTTCAACATCAATGGGTTAGTCTTCCCTGATCGGACCCCAAGTCCTGGCATGATCGAATATAAAAAGGTGCTGGAACCGGTGAAAGTGGAGGAAGTGGATCTGAAACAGGGTAAGGTCCGACTCATTAACCGCTATGACTTCCGTACCCTGGATCACCTGGTCCTCTGCTGGCATGTAAAAAAGGACGACAGGGTAATCCAGTCCGGTACCTTACCACTACCACAGATTGCTCCGCGGCAAAGCGGCGAGATCACCATTCCCTACCAGTTGCCCGAAAGCTGCACCGCTGATTACTGGTTGAATCTCAGCTTCGTCTTGGGCGAAGAGCAAACCTGGGCAGAACGGGGTCATGAAGTGGCCTGGGCCCAGTTCCAGTTGCCGGTGGCCAAAGAGAAGCTGCAGCTACAATTCCCCGCGATCCCCTTAAGCTGTGAAGACACCTCCCGCTGGATCCGGGTGGAGGGAGCCGACTTTGCGCTGGTCTGGGACAAGGCCTATGGCACCTTGAAGTCTTGGACCTACAGCAATACGGAACTACTGGCCCAAGGTCCGCAACTACACTTCTGGCGTGCCCCCATTGACAACGACCGGTCCTTCCTCGGGGAGTGGCAGAAGGCACAGCTGCATGCCATGCAGCACCGGGTAGAGAGTGTCCGGTGTCTAGAAGCTTCCGGCCAAGCGGTAACGGTGGAGGTGAAGGTACGGATCGCTCCGCCAATACTAGCCCACGGTTTCAAATGCACCTATACCTACACTGTATATGCCACCGGTGATGTGGTAATCAAGACTGAAGGCACTCCTTACGGACAACTTCCCCATCTGCCCAGGATCGGACTGCAGTTGGCCTTGCCCAAATGTCTGGACCGGGTCACCTGGTATGGTCGGGGTCCCGGGGAAAGCTACGAAGATAGTAAACAGGCCAACCGAGTAGGCAAGTATGCCTGTACGGTGGATGACCTCTTTGTTCCCTATGTCCGTCCCCAGGAACATGGCAACCGTACCGACGTGCGTTGGGTCTCCTTTACCAACAATAACGGCTTGGGTCTGCTGATGGTGGGAGCACCCACCCTGCAGTTCTCGGCCCACCGGTTCACCACCAAGGATCTGGAGGCGGCAAAGCATCCCAACGAGCTTCCCATCCGGGATGAGATCACGGTGAACCTAGATTACAAACACTGTGGTGTGGGTAGCGGAAGCTGTGGTCCTGCTACCTTGCCCCAGTACCGGGTGAACCCTGAGCCCTTCACCTTCACGCTCCGGGTACGTCCTTACTCCCAAGCCATGGGTTCACCCATGTTGCTGAGTAAAGCAGAAGTGAGTGAATAAGGAAAAGGCCCGAGTTCCTCGGGCCTTTCTCTTCTGGACAAGAAAGTGAGCAAGCGATTTGTTGACCTACAGTACTGGTTTAGTAACATGAACGATCTCTCGACCGCTCACGCTATTTCCACCAATACTGAAGATCGTCAACCGGCCAGTCTTGGCAGTTGGGCCACCACCTGCGACCATAGGGCCGCACATGATAGCTTTCCCACCAGACGTGACCTTAGTCAGCCACATTACCTGCGTTTCCCACCCGCCCTGCATGCTTTCGCATACAGTGTAAGCAGTTGGCGCAAGCAATGCGACCTTAATCGCTTGCTCATTCTCATTGTCTCCCGCCGCACCCCGGTATATTCTGGTAAGTTATGGCATTTCACTGAATGCCCTTGCGCAAGGCCTCCAGGTCCTTAATTTGCACGGAGCTGCGGTGAAAATCGATCAAGCCTTCATCCCGCATCCGCGCAAGCTCTCTGGATAAAGACGGTCTAGCCACATTCAGATAGTCCGCCAGTTCATCCCGCTTGAGGGGTAGGATAAACACCTTGCGACCCGTCTGCTGATATTGGTAGAGCAAATAGGCACTGATCTTCCCCCGCAGGGTTTTCATGGACAGATACTCCACTTGCCGACGCAGACCCAAAGCCCGCTTAGAGACCAACTTCAACATGTTCGTCACCAACATCCGGTGGCTGGGACAGGCCCGTTCACAACTGCCCACAATTTTCTCCGGGGGAATGAACAACACCGTCACATCCCCCTGGGCCGTTACCGTGGCAGGCCAGGTCTCCTGGGGGCCAAAGGCCGCCAGCTCCCCGAAGATCTCACCAGGACCCAGCTGGTTCATCACCAACCGGTCTCCCGCGAGGTTCTCCCTGGTGATCATCACCTCGCCCTCCACCACTACGCCCAAACCATCAAAGGGATCCCCGGCTAGACAAATAATGTCATCCTTGGTGTAATGGGCCACGTCCCGTACCAGACAGGTCAGCATGGTCTTCAGTTCCTGGGAACTAATCCCTTCAAACAGGACACAATTCTGCAAGACCGTCAGCCACTGTTCCTGCATTTTTTCTGCCCCATCTCTCCTTTTCGTAACATATGTTACGGATTTCCCGGTTACATTGTAATATACTTAGACTGCGAAGACAAGAAGCGCCAAGGAAAAGGAGGAACCGGAATGAAGATGAAAAGGAAGATCATTACCATAGATGAAGAGAAGTGCAACGGTTGCGGACTTTGTGTTGACGCCTGCCACGAGGGCGCGCTGGAGATCATAGACGGTAAGGCAAGACTGGTTTCCGAATCCTACTGTGACGGACTGGGCGACTGCCTGCCGGAGTGTCCCACCGGAGCCATCACCATAGAGGAAAGGGAGGCTCTCCCCTTCGACGAGACAGCGGTAAAAGAAAGAATGGCGGCCTTAACCAAAAAGGACTTGCCCTGCGGTTGTCCGGGCACCCAAGCCAGGATGGTTAAGCCCAAGGCGGAACCGGCGGTAGCGCCGACCCAGACTGCCAGCCCTTCTCAGCTCCGGCAATGGCCGTGTCAGCTGCGACTGGTACCCAGCAATGCACCATACCTGGATAATGCCCATCTGTTAATCGCCGCGGACTGTGCCGCCTACGCCTACGGGGACTTCCACAATCGGTTTATGCGGAACAAAATCACGCTGATTGGATGTCCAAAATTGGATCCGGCGGATTACGCGGAGAAACTGACAGAGATCTTGCAGCTGCATCCTATTCGGAGCATTACCCTCGTGCGGATGGAAGTACCCTGCTGCGGTGGATTGGAACATGCGGTGAAGGAAGCCATCACCCGCAGTGGTCAGCTGGTACCCTGGCGAGTGATAACCTTGTCCACCGAGGGAGAAATCCTGGATGAATGGTAAAAAAGGGACGGATTAGGGTTCCCCTTGGGAGAATGTATTCCCACTAGGATTAACTGAGTACACTTCTCCCAAGTTGTCCCCATTTCTCATCTGTTTTTAGTTGTTTGCGAAAGAAGTAGGCAAACCATAGCGGTGAGTGGAATGATAAATACGAGAACCATGTGGTCAGATGTGAGCCCCTGCCAGCAGGGGAAAAACAAGTCTCTTGGGAGGGAAAAGACATATGTTTTGTTATCAGTGTGAACAAACAGCAGGCGGTAAGGGTTGTACCCGAGTCGGTGTTTGTGGTAAGCAGCCGGATGTAGCGGACAAGCACGATCAGTTAACCGCAGCACTCATTGGATTGGCGAGGGCTGCCAAGGATAAGGCACCGGGACCCCAGACCGATGAACTGGTGCTCCAAAGCCTTTTTGCCACCATCACGAACGTAAACTTCGACGGAGAGCGCATTGACGCCCTCATCGATGCAGTTCATCAGGAAAGGGACAAGCTCTCCCCTGGAACCCCCGACTTCCCTTGGGAGTCCCTGTGGCAGGGTGATCCCGATATCGTCTCCCTGCGCTCTACCCTGCTGTTTGGCTTGCGGGGAATGGCAGCCTATGCCTGGCACGCTTACGTACTGGGTAAGAAAAACGATGAGGTGACATCCTGGTTCTACAAGGGGCTGTGGGCCGTTGGTGAAGAACACACCGTGGAGGAATGGCTGGATTTACTCATGGAATTTGGTCAAGTAAACCTCAAGTGCATGGCCTTACTGGACGAGGCGAACACTAGCGCCTACGGAAGCCCCGTGCCTACCAAGGTGTCCATGGTCATCGAGAAAGGGCCTTTCATCGTGATTTCCGGCCACGATCTTCTGGACCTACGACAGCTTCTGGAACAAACCGAGGGTAAGGGGATCAACATCTACACCCACGGAGAAATGTTGCCGGCCCATGGCTATCCGGAGTTGAAGAAATTCCCCCACCTGAAGGGACACTTCGGTACGGCCTGGCAGAATCAGCAGAAAGAATTCGCTGATATTCCGGCTCCGATTCTCTTTACCACAAACTGTCTGATGCCGCCACGTCCTTCCTATGCGGACCGGGTCTTTACCACTGCCGTGGTAGGATATCCCAATATACAGCACATTGACGAAAGGGACGGCAAGAAGGATTTCACTCCGCTGATTGACAAGGCCTTGGAGCTAGGTGGCTACCTAGAGGATCGGGTCATGACCGGAGTGAACGGTGGCAGCGAATTGATGACCGGTTTTGCCCATGGAACCGTGTTGGGCGTGGCCGATAAGGTTATCGAGGCGGTGAAATCAGGTGCCATCAAGCACTTCTTTGTGGTGGGTGGCTGTGACGGAGCCAAACCCGGCCGCAACTACTACACGGACCTGGTGAAAAAGACCCCGGAAGAAAGCGTTGTTTTAACCGTCGGATGTGGAAAGTATCGCTTCAACGACCTGGATCTAGGCGAGATCGGCGGATTACCGCGGATTATGGATATGGGACAATGCAACGATGCTTATTCCGCCATCCGAGTGGCAGTGGCCCTCGCCGAAGCCTTTGAGTGTGACGTCAACGATCTGCCCTTGGCGATTGTGCTCTCCTGGTACGAGCAGAAGGCGGTTTGTGTATTGCTGACCCTGTTGGCCCTGGGAATTAAGAACATCTATATCGGGCCATCCTTACCGGCCTTCTTCTCCTCCAACGTACTGGACGTGCTGGTAAAGAAGTTCGACCTGCATCCCATCGGCACTCCCGAAGAGGATCTGGCCGCCTTGATCGGATAAGAAGACTAGATACCCCAGGGGCCGCTTCCGAAAGGCAGCGGCCCCTTTTCCTACCTGAATACCTCTTGCCCTGCAAGTCCTACCGAGGTTCCAGAACCTTGCCTTCCCTAAGGCACTACACCCGCGAGGGAATTCCTCTTCCGCGGAATTGGAAGGGCTTGGGAGCGAATTCAAGGGGTCCTGCAAATACATTCACAGCCTTTGTCCCCTCACTTCTCCGCCGCTTCCCTCACTGCTACCCTATACTACCTTCCGCGGATTTTCGATATCTGCTTCGATACTCCCGCGGGCTTTCTTTGTGGTACTGGCGGAATACTTTCGAAAAATACTCGGGATCATATCCCACCCGGCTAGCGACCTCCTTGATGGTAAGGTCAGTCTCCCGTAATAGCTTCTCCGCCCTGTGCAAGCGTTCGGTGCGGATGTAGGTGGAGAGGGACTCCCCGGTCTCCCGGCTAAACAAAGTACTGGTATGGGTGGGGGAAAGTCCCACCAGAGCCGCCAGTTCCGACAAGGTAAGTGGCCTGTGGAGATTGGTTTGGATATAGGATTTGATCGCCTCGATCCGCCCCTCTTGCACCAGTTGTACGGTCTTTGTGACCACCAGGTGACTGGCCATCGTTACCAGTAAACGACACGCCGCTTCCAGTTGTCGACGGGTAACAATGGGCAGACGGTAGTAAAGGGGCCGCAGTTCCTCAGGGTCCAAGCCCAGTTCAATAATCTTGCCCTTAACCTGCTCCCACTGCTGGAGGGAGGGTGTCTCCCCATGAACTTGTCCCAGCATGAGATAGCCAACGTATTGTTGTTCAATATAAAGAGGGGTAACGGCCTCAGAAATCTCCATGTGACACCGGTAAAGATAGCAATCCAAAGCTTGGTTGCGCACATGCTGCACCGCCTGCCGGTCGCACTGAAGGCACCGACCACTCCCCACCTCTGTGGACTTAATTCTCTGACAGAAGGACGAAACCGGCCGCATCTGGCCAATAATCTGGGACCCATTGGCAGAAAAGTACCCTACCCGAATATTGGTCAGATCCGTAAAGGCATCCAAAACGGGCATCAGTTTACCTATGTCCAAGAGTATCCCTTTGGCCATCAAGCAGCTAGCTCCTCACCAGAACATCCACCCAGGGCAAAGACATACCACACCTACGAAATTCTCCATGCATAGGGCAATCCCTGCTCCTTGGAAGTTAGGTAACAGGTGGAGAGTTGGCCGATAACCGATGGAAAGCATACAGGCGGTTACCCACCTGCCAATAACCAAGGCCTAGACTAACTCCCCCTGATTCTGTACCGTCTCGATCAAAGCCAAGATATTCTCCACCGGGACATCTCCGGGAATGGCGTGGGTGGGTGCCACAATGTATCCGCCCCCTCGGCCGATATCCCGGATCATCTGGATCACCAGCTCCTTAACCTCGTGGGGACTTAGGAAGGGTAGCGCCCGCTGGGTACTGATGCCTCCGTAGAAGGTCAGGTGGTGGCCATAGAGCCGTTTCATCTCCTTCACATCCATGATCTCCGGCTGGAAGGTGTTAAAGACATCCAAACCGATATCGATCAATTCAGGGAACAGCTCCTGAACGTCACCACAGGAGTGTAGAATAACATACTTGCCGGCCGCTTTCACCTTGGCAAACATGGTAGCCATCCGAGGCTTGATAAACTTCCGCCAGTACTCAATCCCCATAATGAGACCCCTTTGCTGGCCCCAGTCGTCCCCGAAATAGACACCGTCAATCTCGTAATCCAAGGCCCGTTCGATGACGCCCAGATTGAACTCCAGGATGGCATCAAGGAGTTCGTGAACGAAGGACGGGTTTAAGATCATGTCCATCAACAGGTTTTCCATACCGTACAAGGTCCAGGCCCGTTCGAACATGGAAAAGCCAATATCAAAGGTACGGAAATGTTCCGGTGCCCGCTGGGCGAATTCCCCTGGTTGCAGGGGAAAACTGATGGTCTTGGGATCCGGAAACCGATAGCCCCGCAAGGAGCCGTCCTTGATCTGATACTCCTTCACCACACCGATGCTCTTGTCCCGAGATCTGTCCCATACCACACCAAAGATATCCTGATACAGATCCGGTCCCACCTGTTCAAAGCGGTTAAAGGAGAAACTAGCCAAATGGTTCCCGATTGTCCCCGTAAACCCCGGATCACCGAGGTAGTTCACCATTTTTTGATGGGCTTCTTGGGTAAACCCGATCTGCCACGGTGCCACGTCGGGCTGCTGGTGGGACAGAGCAGTAAACACCCGTTCTCTTTTAGTCATATCCGGCCCTCCTCCGTCTGTCTTACTTTTATTGTAAGCAGAAAGAAGAATAGCAAACAATGGAATTTCTTTCGAAGTGCTGTCGGATCTTTGGGCCTCCTGAGTCCAGAACACAAAACTGGACCCTACCAACCGAGGGAGCGCTATCCCCTGCCTACCGTCAGGTCCGAGACCGCCCATCAAAAGACAGAGAGAAGAACCGGCTTCTACTAGGGCAGCAACCTCAAGGCTCCAGGTAATGGGTGCTCACGTAGGCCCCAGAAGCATCGGTCACCGCAATGAGGTAGGCCGTGATTCCCGGTAACACCGGTGCTTTGATGGTGTTCCCTTCCACTTGGGCCAACATCACATTCCAGTCTCGATTCTTCCACGGACCCTCATCGTATGAGTCAAAAGTTTGTGGGGATTGGCAAGGCCTGGAAAAATAGAAGACCGCGGGTCCATTGAAAGATGAGGGCATAGAGAAGGAATCGAGAGACTCCGTCTCCAATATATGGAGATAGCCAAAAATAGAATGAGAAAGGAGTCTCTCGTATGCAAGAAATTC
>DUMW01000023.1 GCA_012839765.1 Bacillota bacterium | reverse complement strand
TGGACGTTTGAACTACATCCCCGGGGGGGCAATGAATCCCATTGCCACCCCTCAATATTCTCCACCCTAAGTTGTACCCGTAGACACCATTCACGCCCCTAACACTACCAGAAGCATCCAGTTTTTTTCTTCTTATTATCTCAAATAATATGCGCTCTGGCTGTCTCAAATAATGTGGCATCTAACACCAATGGTGCCAGCGCCTAAAGGAAGGTACCTGGCAATCAAAACGACGTGCATCTGCGGCCAAGAAGAATCTGTAGTCTGGCCAAGTCTTATTTTCCCTAAGAGCTCGCCAACACAACACAATCGATCGCTAGACTCGCCCAACCGCTGCAAAGAGGAGAACCTGAAGAAATTGCCGGGCACAACTCATTGGGGTCCTCAACGCAAATTCCTTTGCATTAAGCGAAAACCTGCCACAGGCGATAACCATTGCCTCTCGTACATGTGCATCAGTGTGTGTGGCAAAATAGAATTTGAGAGAATGGCAGCCCAGTTTTTTAGAGGTCGCTCTTACCCAAAAGAGAGGACCATTCCCCGCACCTTTCGAAAGTATAACCCTCAACATTTGCCACAATGGAGGGTTAAGAGAGGATGCTAAGAATGGTCCAAATAGGTATAAAAGATTTTTGCGTAACAAGGAAGGATTGTCGATAGCAGAGATTTCCAGGCGTTTAGGGGTCAGTTGACCCACCGCAAAGAAGTATGCGGATGCCGAGCATGTGGAGTATCAAGAACTAGCCGAGTAAGGACGTCCTCAAGCACTTGATAAACCTCCATTAATGCTGCCTCTTTCTCATCCAAGGAATACTTGCCACTGGCAATAGCTAGTGCTTCCCGAACACCAGGGTCAGTGCGTATGAGGTTTTCTAGTTCCGCAACAATATACTCTGCCCTTTTTGCAATGGCTTCCTGCGTATGGTCCTGATCTTCCCTTTGCCTCTTTGGCGCTAGACCAGTCATCGAGGGAATCCTCCTTCTTTTCAGCGACAAAGCGCTTCTTCTACGAGACCTTTACTTTTACACCATAAACCATCCAGACGTGCCGCTGAGTCGCACGTGGCTACCAGGTCTAGATATTAGAACTCCTGTCCGTACCACAGATGTTGGGATCTTTTCACCAAAAGATAACTTAGCCCCAGCCAGAGGGCGGAAACCAAGGTAGTAAAAAACAGGATCCCCCCAAAGGACACACCCTGCACATACAGCTGGCGGGCCAAGAAACCAACTATCCCGGCAACTACAAAGGTCACCCCCATGCCGATGAGACTGTTCACATTGGACTTGATCGCCTGCTGGGGGTTGGTCCAGTCCAAGTAGGGCCGTTTAAGATCGATCAACATCAGGTTGCTGCTAAAGGCCGTGGAAGCCAAGATACTGACCCCAAAGCCTAAAAGAGCGTAATCCAAGGCCTGGAGCAAAACACCCAGCACAATGACCCCCGCTAAGGAGCCCAGCAGAATGATGGCCTGAATGGCAAAAAGCTTCCCTAAGAATAACGTGGTAAAGGAAATGGGTAAGGCCTTGAGGATGGCCAGTTCCTTCCCCTCCCGGGAAAAGGCGGTAACAGGCAGGGCGGTCAACCCTGTCTGGAGCACACTGTAACCAAAGCCAGCAAAAAACGCGATGAAGGGCAAGGGACCCGAAATCTCCGCAAAGATCTCCCCAATGGCACTGGACTGGGAGATAAAGGGAAACAGCAACATCACTGGTAAAACGATCAGCCCTGCCAGGCCATTCAACACATATACCGCCCGGCGAAAAAACAGCCGGAACTCATTGGCCGCCACTGCAAAAACCACTCTCCGGGGGGTGTAATCCAGTTTGAGTTGCTTGTCTTTCCCCCGGTCCGCCTCCATCCCGAAGACCAACGACCGATAGAAGGCCAACTGGCCCACGCCCACGGCCAACGCGAGCATGCAGACGCTGGTTCCGGCCAAAAGCAACAACCCGCCCAGGCCCGTCACATTTCCAGCTTGGGTCAAAGCCCGGGTAAACCACAGGCTAGGGGGAAACCTTCTACTTAAAAGAAGCACCAGTCCCTCTTCGCTGAAAAGGCTTTCCAGCAGTTGCTCCGGATGCTCCGCCTGGGTCTGGACATAGAATTGAAAAACGATGACTACTCCCAAAAGCAAAAATCCCCCGAGCAGGGTGATCAATTCCTTGCGAGAACTAAGGTTCACAAACCGCATCACCAAGAAGGTGAGCAAACAGGCCAGACCCAGGGGCAACAGGGGAACAAAGAGGAAGGTCACGAGGGCACTGAGCCAATAGGCCACTCCCCCCTGGGCCTTGATCCCATAGACCACCAGGACCGGAGCCAAGAACCCCAACAAAGAAAGGTATTCGTTAATCAACACCACAGCAAATTTGGCCACCACCACTTCGTAGGGGTGGAAAGGCAGGGGCAGCAAGATCTCCGTATCCCGGGAAAAGTAGAAGATGCTGATCGCCAGGATGACCCCCAGGACGAAGACCACCACCTGGCAAATCAACAGGACCACGGCCAACACCACCGACTGCTGGCCGATCGGGGCCAGCTGGTCGTAAAGGTAATCGGTGGCCAACCCAAATACACTGGCAAATAGGCCAAAGATAAAGATGATAGAAAGAAGGATCAAAACCAGTTCCCAGGTGCGCTCCCGCCGCACCAAGTACTCATACTTGGCCTTCGACAGTCCCCAGGTGTTGTTGAGCAACACTTTGGTAAGGGATAAGACCCGGTTAATCGCGGGCATGATCATCACCTGCCGTCAGGGTGAGGAACACGTCCTCAAGGGTATGGCCCGCCTGGACGATCTCCTCCACCGTCCCGGTGGCAATCAGTCGCCCGTCGGAGATAATCCCAATACGATCGCAAATGCGCTCGGCCACCTCCAGGATGTGGGTGGAGAAAAAGACCGCATTCCCCGCCTCACAATGGGACCGCATCAGGCCTTTGAAGAAATTCTGGGACTTGGGATCGAGGCCCACCATGGGCTCATCGAGGATAAACAACGGCGGGTTATGCAGGAGGGCAGCGGTCAGGGCCAATTTTTGCTGCATCCCATGGGAGTAACTGGCCACCAGATCCCGCACCGCCCCCTCCAAGCCAAAGATGTGCAAATATATCTCCATCTGGGCCTTCCGCTCTTCTTTACTCAAACCGTGGGCATCGGCCACCAGATTTAGATACTCGATCCCCGTAAGACGTTCATACAGGTTAGGCTCGTCGGGCACATAGCCAATCATTCGCTTGGCTCCGATGGGATCTCGCACCACGTCGTGACCGGCCACTTCAATGGTACCCTCATCGGGTAACAATAGCCCCACGATCATCTTGATGGTGGTGGTCTTCCCGGCCCCATTGGGCCCGAGGAATCCAAAGATCTCCCCCGGCCGCACTTCCAAATCCAGTCCCGTCACCGCGGGTTTGGCCTTCCCCCGGTAGGTCTTACTCACCTGGGTAAGCTTCAGCATGCCGTCTCCTCCTACAACACAAAGATTCCGCTGCACTTTCCTATAGTGTACCCCACCGGGGTGTGTCCGGCAATGGTTTCAGGCCGTTTGGGTACGGGTGTACCGACGGGTGGTAGCCAGGCTCCGGTGTCCCGCCAGTTCCTGGATCGTCCTTTCGTTCAGTCCCTGGGCAGTGAGCCGGACGAGGTAGGTAATCCGCAGGGTATGCACCGTCACCCGGGGATGGTCAATCTCGGCCTTCTTCGCCAACCGCTTGAACAAGTACTGGATCCCCCGTGGACTCAGACCTCGGGTCTTGTAGTAATTCACGAAGAGATTCGGAATGGATAGCTCCCCCCGCTCCAGCAGATACTGCTGTAGAGCCAACCGGGTCCAGCGGTGCAGCTGCAGGGTCCTCGCTCCACTGCTACCCCGGACCACCAAAAGGGAACGTCCCAGGTCCACATCGGCCACCGTCAGTTCCACTACCTCCGCCAGACGACAACCACAGGACAAGAACAGACGAAAAAGGCAAAAGTCTCGGCTGGGCCAAGACCCATAGCGCAGACAGGCCCGCAGGAACCGATTCTCTTCTCCCTCGGTCAAATAGTGGGGGGGCAAAGAGCCCTTGGACACCGGACCAGAAAAACCGGTGGGATCAAGGGTCAGGCCCCAGGGCGGTTGGGACAAAAACCTGAAGAAGGACCGCAGGGTGCTGACCCGCCGTGCGATGGTGCGGGGAGCGTTCTGTCGTTCCCGGTGCAGATAGGCCACATATCGTTCCACATCTTCGGAGGTGATATTTGCAGCATCGACATCGTGGCCCACAAAGGAAAAAAACTGTTCAAGATCATAGCGGTAAGCCCGGCGGGTATGGAAACTTAGCCGCCGTTCACTGTGCAGATAATCCAAAAAGGCTTCGATCAAGGAATTTGTCATGTGCAAAAGCCTCCTTGCTGAGGAGGCTTTCCGGCCGTTTCCTATCTTCGACAAAAGGCGCCAATTCCCTGCCACCCTGGCGCCTACATCAACTCCGCTCCAGGATGTTCCGGGTGGTCTCCACCTGATCCAGCACCCGACGTACCGTGTTTAACAGCTCCTTGCGGCTGCCTGTGGCAAGGGGCGCATCCTTCAGGGACTCGAGGGACTTCCCCAGGGCCTCATAGGCCTGGAGCAACTCCTCCACTGGTTTCGAAAGGCGGGTGATCTTCTGCTCATAACGGAACTGGGCTGGGCGAACCAGAATCAGGGCCGCCTCGAGGCTCAGATTATAGTTCTTCTTGATGAGACTCACAATCTCCTGAGTCTCCGCTTTCGTCAGCCCGTATTCCAGCACCGCATCGAGGATCAAATAGAACATCTCCGGATTGCCCAAGGTGCGTTCCACCACCCTGGCCACCGCCACGTGGGACAGTGTTAAGGGCGAGGAACCATCCTGGAAGTTCTTTACAATCTCCCGCTGGTATTTCGCCGGCAGATCCAGGATGTTCAGATAATAGCTTACCTTGCTCTGGGGCATTCCAGTGACTTCGCTGAGCTGTTGGTGACTCCACCCCTTGTCCCGCTTCAGGGTGAGTAATGCCTCGGCTTTGCAGAGGGGATCCACATCCTCCCGCTGGATGTTTTCGATAATCCGGATCAGATCCGCCGGCGCATCGGGCGGAAGGATAAAGGCGGGGGCAGTCTTCCAGCCCAGCTGTTTGATAGCCAGAAACCTCCTGTAACCGGCCACCAAGGTATACCCGTCTCCCTGGGGCTGGACCAACAGCGGATGAAGCAAGCCCACCTGTTCGATGGACTCGGCTAGCCCCTTAAGATCAACCACATCCCTGTGCTTTTCCACCACAATCTTAGCTAACTCGATTTGTTCCAGCAATGCGACGCGTTCACTCTCCTAGCCGGAAAGTGAACCCAACTGCCTCCCTTCGATGAAACAGCGAATTATGCCTGGCCTGCAAGGCCCTTGGTCTGAGTGGCCCTATGAGGAAGCCCATAGACCAAAGGATAGAGAGCGGCACCCATGAACAAAGCATGGAAAATGTCCAAAACCGAATGCTGCTTAATGCAGACGGTGGACAGGATAATCGACACCATGATTACAAAGGACACCGCCCGGGCCACGGGCCGGTGGGGCCAAACCCTGCGGAGGGCAATATGCACTGCCACCGAGTTATGCACATGCATACTAGGGGAGGAACACATGGGCCGATCCTTAACGTAGATAGCCTGGATCAGCCGAGAAAGGAAATCGTCATCCAGCATCAGGGGGCGCAAATTCTGCCCATTACGGAAGAAAAAGTAAATCACAAAGGAGAGGGTCATGCCTCCAAACATGAAGATGCAAAACCGGATAAACTCCTCCCGGGAAACAAAACCCACATATATTAGGGCAAAGGCAATGTAGAAATACCAGACCACGTAGGGAATGATGAAAATTTTCATGAAGGGTACGTAATCATCTAGCCAATGGTACATGAAATGGCGGGGGAATACGTACATGTTAAAGGTGCTGTACAACGTAAAGGTAACAAGGTAATATAGTGCGAACAGGAAGTGCTTGTACCTTTGGAAAAAGGTCTCCTCCCCCGCCAAAAGATTCCGCATACTGTTGCCTCCTCACTTTTTGAACAAAATGTGTCGGGCCCGGATAAAATACTCCAAGCCAGAGATCACCGTTAAGACCACAGACAACCAAAACAAAACAGCGGCATAGGGCCATTGAAAGAACAGGGCGACAATGGCCAGCATCTGAGTGACGGTCTTGGCTTTGCCCCAATTGCTGGCGGGCATCACGTAATCCTCCGAAGCTAAGACCACCCGTAGCCCCGAGACCGCAAACTCCCGTCCAATGATCAACATCACCATCCAACCAGCAAGCATTCCCAGGTCCATCAAAGACAACAAGGCGGCTGAAACCAGCAGCTTGTCCGCGACCGGGTCAATGACACTGCCAAAAATGGTAACCTCCTTGCGTTTCCGGGCAATATATCCGTCGAGGAAATCGGTGATACAGGCAATGATAAACACTATCCCCGCCCACACCCGGCCCGAGGGCACCTGGGGTAACGCCAGAATCATCATGGCGGGCACAAGCACGATCCTTGCTAAGGTTAAGATTGTGGGCAAATTAGGCAAAACCAAGTACCTCCCCTGTCAGGTCATACGCGCGGGCATCGGTGATCTTGACCTGCACCATCGTCCCTGGCGCAAATTCCATGCCAAGATAGACCAGCCCGTCAATCTCCGGTGCCTGGCCTTGATGCCTCCCCTGATACACTAAACTGGACTCGGGAGAAGGGCCATCAATCATCACTGGCAGAACAGTCCCGATTAATTCTTCGTTGAGCTGGGCCACAATTCCTTGTTGGGTCTCCATAATCCGCGCATATCTTTCCTCCACCACCGCAGGGGGCAACGGGGGAAGTTCCGCCGCCTTAGTACCCGCCTGGGGTGAAAACTTGAACACTCCCAGATTCTCAATGCGCATGCTGCGGACAAAAGCCAACAGTTCCTGGAAGTCTTCGTCCTCTTCCGTTGGATAACCGACAATCATAGTAGTCCGCAAATGAATCCCCGGAACCCGTTGCCGAATACGGCCAAGCAACCGGCGATAATCCATCACCGGCCGGTTCATGGATCTCAAGACCCGGGCGCTGACATGCTGCAAGGGCAGGTCCAGGTAGCGGCAGACTTTAGGCAACAGCAAAGCCTCCAGCAACTCATCATTGATCAGGGCCGGGTACGTGTACAACACCCGAATCCATCGCAAGCCCGCAAGATCGTTTAACCGATGCAATAAGGTAGCCAAAAGGGGCTTGCCCACTAGGTCAACGCCATAGCGGCTGGTATCCTGGGCCACCAGGATCAGCTCTTTCACTCCCCTTTGCACCAACTCCTGGGCCTCCGCCACCACCCGCTCCAGGGGTCGGGAAACATAACCACCTCGTACTGCGGGGATCACACAGAAACTACACCGGTGATCGCAACCTTCGGCGATCTTCAAATACGCGTAGTGACCGGGAGTGGACACCACCCGGGGTCCTTCCACAAGGCCCGGCTCCCCGATCAGGCTTACCCGACTGTCACCGAGGGCCTTCTCCACCACCTCCACGATCTTGGACACTTGTCCCGTTCCTAGAAAGCCGTCCACCTCTGGCAGCTCTGCGGACAGTTCCGCGGAAAAACGCTGGGCCAGACAACCGGTCACCACCAAAGCCCGGCACTTACCCTGCTCTTTGTATTGGGCCATTTCCAAGATGGCGTTAATGGACTCTTGCTGGGCATCTTCGATGAAACAACAAGTATTGACCACAATTACATCGGCCTGCCCAGGATCCGCGGTCAGTTGTAACCCGGCGTTCTTGAGCAGGCCCAACATGATTTCACTATCAATGGTGTTTTTGTCACACCCTAGGGACACTAGGGCCACTTGCAGATTTTCCATGGACAATAGGTCCCCTCCCCAACAGACTGATATTCGGCACGCTGTTTAGAACTCCTTTTTAGCATACCCCAACGGGGAAAAAGGTAAATATTTTCCCTGAGCGAAAAGTGGCAGTTTAACTCATTTATGGTATCATAATAGTGAGTCCGCTTCATTTGCCTAAGGGGGGAAAAGCATGTTACACCGTTATAAGAGCATATTCTTTTGCACCTTGATCGTTGTTCTCCTGGTTAGCTTTGGGGCCTTTGCGGAAAGATGGCATGGAATCTACGACTTCCGCTATGGGCAGAGTTTTGTCTATGAACTGGAACACGTGCGTAATCGAACCACTCGGACCACAGGCAGGCTATACCTGGACGTTTCTCGGTCTGGCCTTGATTGGCGCAACCTTTTGGATTACGAATGGGAGTTTGACCGTCTGGAACGGGGTTGGGGCAGTGTGCGCCTGGCTGATGTCGGGGCCTACGAGCATATTATCGCTTCCCTTTTGGTCAAGAATCCATATATAGATATTGATCAACTGCGTTTGTTAAGCACACCCTTCCTCTTCCTGACCTGGTACACCGAGTTTACCCGTGCGGATCTGCGGGAAGGCCGGGTGTTCACCGTGGATTCCGACTCCTTCTGGGTGGAAAGGATCATTGATTCCCGTAAGACCTCCAGTCTCAAGGGCGGCATCGACTTCGGCTATCCGGATTCACCCAGCTACCCCGGTCCCGGTTCATCCAAGGGTGGCATTGCCTTTGAGGAGGAGAATCCGCCCTTCCGGATAACCATTGATTTCACCTGGGGACGGTATGCGCCGATCAGCTACTACTTGTATGAGGGAGTGGTCTCTTCGGGCCGGGAGGATGTATTGTACTTGCTCATCGATCCGGCCTTGCCTTTGCCGGTAGTTTCCATCCTGTATAGTGGTCCTAACACCTACATCGCCCGCCTGGTAGACTATTACACCCGGTAAACGCCGGGGAAGGGAGGGAGCGTCATGTGGAAAAAGCTCACAGCACTCCTCTGTCTTACAATACTCTTAAGTAGCTGCTCCGGCTCTATCCGCATCGAAATCGGCGGACCGCCTTTGGAGGGACAGGTGCACCTGGGGCCCTTCGGCACTTCGAATAAGTATTTCCCAGTGATTGAGGGGTCTGTGGAGGCAATGAATTACGCCACCTACCGGACCTATGGTGCCTTCAGCGGCTGGCGAAATGGGGAATATTGGTATCGGTTTGCGCGCCTACCCGCCGGAGATTACCGTATCCGGGGGTATACCCTTCTCGGCTATGACGACCGCTACGTCACCTATCCCCGGGAGACAACCTGGCCGCCTATTCTAATCGAGTTGCCCTGGTATTTTGACAATGACATGTTCGTGCAACTGGGAGGTATGCAATATCCCATTGGTCGGGATAGCCGGGGGTATATCATCTATTCCGATCCGGAACCTTTGACCCGCTGGGCTAACCGTATCGTCTATTATTATTTCGACGGTCTGTCCGACACCGCCCGGAATCGGATCCAAAACATCCTGAACCAATGGCAAAACGAGATCCTCAGCAACAAAAATGTTGCTCCGGTGGTCATCTTCCGAGAGACCTACTCCTACGCGGCAGCGGATCTTGTTTTCCGAAAAGGGCCGCCCTATCAAAGCCAGGCGGTATCGGTGGCACGGAACTGGAACTCCAGCGGTTACCTCACCCGGGTCACCGTGAGATTCAACGCCTGAACCCCGGACAAAGCGATCTGCAACTACGGCATTGCCCTAGCCATGGGCATGGGTAATTCGCCCGATGCCTATTCGGTACTCCATTGGGAATACCGGGCCGGACAGGCGCAGGAGCTCTCCGACCGGGAAAAGGGATATGCCCGGATCATGTATTCCATCCGTCCAGGGTTGACGGCCTACGTCTCCGGCGGATATAGTCTCTTTGCCGATGGTTTTTCCCTGTTCTCCACGGGAGTCGATTTCGAGATGGAACAAAATGTTGAACCGGGCAGTGTGGTGGTCGGAAAGTAAGGGAAGACCAAAGAAGCAAGAGGGAATATGAGAGCAAGGTCGTTACATCAACTGTGTAGCCGAAACAGCCCAGCGGGATGTTTCGGCTACTTTATTTCCAACACCTCTCTCTACCCGTAGCCTTTCGATCAATGGTTCGAGTATTCAGGCCGGCTGGCCAAAGTCGTGGAACGATCAAGACGAGATACCAGCTTGATGTACTATGGTTCTCCCCAAGACCACAGTCCCAAACCCTTCTCTCCCACTACCAGGATGTCGCTTCGTCTCCTTCAGACCTGATCACGTTCTACGCTATTGGCAAGCTTTTCCTGGGCTATTCATCGGGTCTAGGGTTTGGTTTTCTGATTTCACAGCATACTCACAAGTCTACCATGGGAAAAGAAAACGAGAAAAACAAGGAGGGAATCAACAATTCACAGACTTAGTGCACCGGGTTCGGTAGTCGAACGTGAAGGCAAAGAAGTCTTCCCTTCCTTGCCTTCACCTGCACTCATACTACTAAGCAAACGCCCCCTAACATTAACCCCAGGGTTAGGGCCACGGAGCGCACGACTAGCATAGACAGGTAACTCACATCTTTAGGGCTGACAATCTCCTTTTCCTGACGTAGCCTTCTGACCTTTATGTACTGTTTAATGGTCAGAAAAAGATTTACGATGTAAATCCCCAGTAGCGCTGCAAAAACTAAATACAACATGTCGTTTCCTCAAGCCTCCACCAGTAGGCCAACCAGAATACGTTATTTCCCCCACCACGGAGGAAATAAGGGGGCAGCCCGACTGTCATAGTATTTTGAGTACCTTAGACTCGCGGCTTTGCGTCCCTGCCTTTCGACAGGTTTGCCTTTCTCACGGAAGTCATTATATCACAAGGTTTTCACGGAAACCATGGGACTTTTGTCCATTTTCACAGAATCTGTGTCTATAGGACCACCACCTGGTCCTTCCCTTGCTTTTTCGCTAGATACAGGGCATCATCCACCCGCTTCAGTAGATCTTCTACCCTGTCCTGGGGGCGTAGTTCCGTTACTCCGAAGCTTACGGTAATCCGGTGGGGCACGCCCTCAAAGACGGTTTCCCCAAGCAGCCGCCGCAGGCGCTCCACGCAGTGGACCGCGGTACCCGCGGTGGCGTTTTGACACACAATGATAAACTCCTCACCGCCGAAACGGGCCACCACGTCGTCCCGACGGCAGTTATCCCGTAAGAGCCTCGCAAAATGCTGCAGCACCCGATCCCCCACGGCGTGGCCGTACTGGTCGTTGACCCGTTTGAAATCATCAATATCCCCCATCGCCATCGCCAAGGTCCGAGGGGTCCGTTGGGCCATCCCCACCGTCTTTTGTAGATAATCCAACAAAAACCGCCGGTTGCCCAAGCCCGTCAGAGGATCGGTCAGCACCTGTTGATAAGCCCTCGCGTAGGCCCGCTCCAGGGCTGCGGTCTCTTGGCTTAGACGCCGGGTAAGCCCCACCAACTCATCATTGATCCGGCTCAAGTCCTTAAACATCTGGGGTGTATCCTGGGGACCCTCCCCAGTAAACAGATAAAGCTCATCTACCAGCCCAAGGCGGCCAAAGATCGGCATCTCCACACCGCCCGGAAGCCTGAAGACCAGCTCCACTGGACCGGCGGGTAATCGGTGTGAGAACCAGTCTGGACGCTCAACATACTGCCACAGGAACTCACCCCGGGGTTGGGTCGACAACCCGAGAAGTCTGTATACAAAGACACTACAGTCCTGAATCAACCCATCCCGGGTGAACAGTACCACCACCAATTTGCTTTCCTGCATCACATAGGCAAAAACCTGTTCCATCAGATTTCTATCAACTTGTATCATCACTGTCAACTCCACCAACGGTTGGCTAAAGCCACTGCGGAAAGGGCATCCCCGACAAAGCCATCGGCAGGGAGGACTTTACGCAGTTCGGGGTAGTTCCCTACGGCCGTGCCACTTACCAGAATACGCATAGGGATTGATCCAGCCTCTTTGCGCAGTGCCTTCAACATCCGTTCTATCAAGGGCACCTTCTGTGGATCGCCAATGATTAGGTTTAAGATATGTGGTTGCTGCTGTTGAACCAACCACAGAAACGAGTCCAAAGACATCATTCCCTCGGTTTCCTCCACATCCCAACCGTCCAGGTGATAAAGATCCCGGCTAATCTGTGCCTCCAAACGCTGGGCAAACTCCACCACGGGCACCACCAGCAACTTTGGCTTCCTGGGTTCCGTCCGAGGAAAGACCAGATACAAAGAGGCCATAATCCGCTCCAAGGCCGCCATAGCTAAATGCCGGACACTACAAAGAATACACTGGCGTGCCGCCAGCTGCTCAATCTGATCCAAAGAACGATACAACACCAATGTGTAAAAATTCCACAAATCACCCGTGGCCGCGATGACGTCCTCGGTGAGACTTACGGCCTGGGAATAGGTACCGTACAGCACATGCTGCACAAATCTCCTCTGGATAGCACCCCAGTCCACGTCTTGAAACAAATCAAGGACATCCCTTGCACTTCGGGCCAAGGCCAGCCAATAGCGATGGTTTTGCATCATCCACTGGTAAACCTGTCCAATGGGATGGGCCAGCGGTGCGGGAAGAAGACTAGAGACTGCTTGGTACCAAGCCCGCAGGGCTTGGTTATACAACCTAGGATCAACCCCTTTACGCAGATAACGGGCGTAAATCCTGGGAAGAAGTCTTGCCAGGATCTCCAAGTTTCCAAATCGGAAAACGATCACCATCATTCGACCGTGTTCACTCACCAAAAGCGGTTGTTCTTCCTTGAACTTGTCGCCAATGAGGTGAATAACCACCGGGTCCTCAGCGAGAGCCTTCAGCACTTCCTCGTTCAAGGCCTGTTGACTCCGTTCATAGGCGAAGGTTGCTTCGGCGGAAATGCCGGGAAGTGCTGAAGCTTGGTCAAGGATCCGCTCCAGCATCCATCTATTCCCCCTGTTTTTGTTGCACACCCCCTGGAGACTGTTCGGTAATTATCCCCTTTAACAAATCGTGCCAGCTATAGTATAATATTGAATCAAAAGTGAGGTGCCCTCTGTGAATCTGACTTTGCCATTGCAAGCTCCATTGGCCTTTGTCCTGCGTGTAGATTCCTTCAGCCTGGCTTGTCTTGTCACGATCCTGACGATACAGGTAATCGGACTGCGCAGGGAATCCCCCGCGTGGGGCAAAACCCTGACCGCCCAGCTGCCACTTCTGCTTGTGGCCCTGGCTGGTTCATCTACAGCCCTCATGGTAGCCTGCATGGTAGGCTTGGCGTCAAATCAAAGGGCCTGGCTATTGCCCCTCTTGGGCAGCCTAGGACCGGTGATTGTCGACCAACATGTCCTACCCTTTGGGGAGATTCACGATCCCCTCTCCTTACTAGTATCGGTATCTATGCTGCTGGGGTATAGCCTGGCCTACCCCGCGGCCGGCCCTATGCGGCTGTCCTACTGGTTAGCCAGCATCACCCTCTTGGCCAGGATCGGCCAGTACACAGCGGTACCTTTGGGTATGCTCCTAGGTGTGTTACTGGTGTTACCTTGCCACGTGCTAGACGCCAGAACCAGCTTGCGATGGTTGCTCTTCATCCCCGCGGGATTGCAATACTTCCAACACACGATGTGGAATGTTTTGCCACCGCGGTTTCCTGTCAAACCTAAAGAAGGTGTCGGGAGGAATTCCAGGTGAATTACGGGCTCTTGTTCTTAACCGGTATCCCTGTGCTGGCGGCTTTCTGGCCGAAGCGCTACCTGGCCCAGTTGCGTCTTGTGGCCATTATGACCCAGCTTAGTGCCCTATTGCTCCTTCTCATCCATCGGGTGTTTCCCGGGGATGTACCTGCCTTCTCCCCCCTCTCCCTGACCTTCTTGCTTTTGACCATTGTGGGAACCCTTGCGGTATTGTCCCAAGAACCCACGCGAGAGCAGATGGTGGCCTTCGCCCTGGTGCAGCTGGCCCTGGAGACGGTCTACCTCACTTCCCATCTGCTGGTTTTTTATGGACTGTGGCTGGGGGCCAGTCTACCCTTGATCTGGCTTTTGGTCTCCCAGGGACGATCCCAGGGACTGTCCTGGGCCTTTGCCACCCTTTTGAGCATGGTACCCCTCTTTTGGTTGATGACCAGGATCTATGGTCTAACCGGAAGCTTTGACCTTTCGGCTTGGGTCGACTGCGATCCCCAGGTGGCTTGGCCCCTGTTCATCGCCCTGCTCTTGGCCTGCGGCATCCGGTTGGGGTTGTTTCCCTTCCACGGCTGGTTGGTAAGCGCAACCCAGCAGGAGGAGCTCATCGCCGCAGTGACACTGGGCATCTTTGCGCCCTCGGGATTCTATGCCCTCCTGCGGTTAGGTCAGCCCATTTTCGCTTCCTTCCAGCTTAGTCTCCTCTTCACCCTTGGCCTGCTGGGTATTGTAAACTTTCTTTTCAGTGCCCTCGTTGCCCTTGCGCCCCGTTCCCCAAGGGAGCCGGCGGCCTGGGTCACCCTGGCTTACGCTGGACTTGCTTTTCTAAGCCTTTCCTTTCCGGAACTGGATTGGCTACCAGCGGTGAGAATTGTCATCTCCTGTGGCCTAGGGGTGATCCTTTATTTACTCACCCCCAATGCACCCTTGGGCCGGAATATCAGTCTTTTGGCTTTGATGGGACTGCCGGGATTGGGTAGTTTCGTCCCCTTGAGCCAGTTGTTCCAGACCCTGGCGACAGATTACGGTCATCTTTTCTGGCTTGTGCTGGTGGGGTTTTTGTTACTCCTGCTTTCCCTGGTCCAACACTTCCGCACACCCCAAGGGTTTTGCAAAGAGCAGTCCCTCTTTGGACCTGTACTGTTGGTGTTGTCCCTGGGGGTATGGAATCTGTTCCTAGTCTTCTAAGG
>DUMW01000022.1 GCA_012839765.1 Bacillota bacterium | reverse complement strand
TCTCCCGGGAACCCCTAGGCTGGGATCAGGTCGACGGTTTCGAGTTCTACGCCTCCGGTTGGGGACACGAAGCTGATCCCACCACCGTTCTCTACTTCGGCGACATGCGCTTGATCCGATTGGAGGAAGCTTTGACCCAGCAAAGCTTATTTCTACAACGGGAACAACTTGCCAGATTGGAGGGGGTTATCTCCACCATGGACGACGAGTTAACCATTGACCTGCCCGTACCGCACCCCTATTTGTTCATACAATCCAGCCAATTGGATGAACTCCGCCAGCGGCTCAGCAGCAATTATCTCAACCGGCAATTGCTCAACCGCATCGCCGCCGATGCCCGCAAGGCCCTAACTGTGCCCATCCCCACAGTGAAGGAGCGGCTCGAAGATCTGGAGCCCTGGGAGATCGACGGACGGGTGGTGACGCGACTGATGGGGGACAACGTGGAGCAGTTCGCCCTGGCCATGGCCGCGGTGGCCCGGGCAAATCGGGTGCGCTCCCAAGTCATTCAACTGGCCGGCGCTTATCTGCTCACGGGCCAAGAGGAGTTGGGGATGCGGGCCAAGGAGTGGCTGATGGCCGCCACCACCTGGGGCCGGTGGACGGTGCCCGGTTGGACCTTAATCAGTCCGACCTCCCAACTTCCCCCTGGCGGGGACGATGGGGAATGGTTCGGCACCTCCAGCATGTTGGTAGCCATGGCCCTAGGCTACGATTGGCTGCAGGACCTTTTGACCGCAGAAGAAAAAGAAGCCATCAAGGAGGCGGTCTACTGGCACTGCCAGAAGATCATCTCCGATTTCGTCAACAAGGTACCCTGGTACGTGCGGAGCAACGCCGCCTACAGCAACCAGTGGACCATTGTCTACAGTGCCCTGGGCTTGGCGGGCGTGGCCTTCTACCACGACTTCCCCGAGGCCCGGGAATGGATCATCCTGGCCCGGAACAACACCATCCAGTCCCTAGATGAACAGTGCCCCAGTGGCGGGTTCACCGAGGGCGTAGGTTACGCGGTACACACCATTCGGGACATCCTCCCCTTTGCGGAGGCCCTAGCCGATGCGGGGGACCTGAGGATCGTGGAGCATCCCTTCTGGCGCAACGCCGGGTATTACTTCATCCACCTTACCAGTCCCGATCGGAAGTATAACCTCAACATCAACGACTGCGCCGCCACCGTAGTACAGGGGACAGACATCAGGTACTATATCTCCGCAGCGGCCAAGCGGTACCAGGATCCGGTCTATCAGTGGTACCTGACAGAACTGGGTGGCCCACCACTGGATATCTGGTACTTCCTCTGGTACGACCCCACCTTGGAGGCCAAATCACCCGCAGGGCTTCTGGCCACTTCCCAGCTTTTTGCCGGCATAGGGGTGGTCACCATGCGGACCAGTTGGGAGAAGGATGCCGCCCTTTTCTCCTTTAACTCCCAGCCCTACGTTCCCGCCCACGACCACCCGGACCGCAACGGAATCAACCTGTGGGTCGGGGAAGATAAGCTCCTCGCCGAAAGCGGGATCTCCAGCTACGGCAATCCCTTACACGCCACCTATTACCAGACCACCGCAGCCCACAACACGATCCTGGTAAACGGCATGGGTCAGGAAAAGCCCTACAAAGGTGAGATCCTCGGCTACTTCGGTTCCGACACCTTCAATTACGTGTCTGGAGAGGGGGGCTACAGCTACGCGGATCTAGATAGCTTCCAGCGGCATAACGTCTTCATCAAGGAGGATTATCTTCTGGTCTACGATCGGCTCCGGTCCTCGGGTCTACCGGTCACCTTTGAGTGGGTATTACACACCGAAGGGGATTTGATCCCGCACAGCCAAAACAGTTACCGGCTGGAGGGGAGCAAACACCATGCCCTGGTGGAGTTTTTGGATTCCCGGGTGCCCCAGTTTAGGCTGGAAGAGGGCTATCTGGCCACCACCGCCCAACCCCATCCCTACCTGGTGGCAAGCTGGGACGAACCCGCGGTGGAGGATCAGTTCCTGGTACTGGTCCAGTTCGGCCCCAAAGAACAAGCCTTGGATCTGCAGGCTCAAATAGGGCAGGACGATGACCAGGCCCTGTACCTGGACATCGTCTCCCCGGACTGGCAAGATCAGATCGCGTTCAATAAGAAGAGTAGTACCAACCCGTTGACCCTTGGCGATTTGGCGGTCACCGGCCAGGTGGCCTATGTCCGTTGGGCAGAAGACACTTGGAACCGGATAGGGCTTTTCAACGGCAACCAGGTGACCTTTGAAGGACAGGTGCAGCTTTCTAGCGATCAATCCATGGCCGCAAGCCTGACCAAGGAAAGCGATGGCCTCTGCCTGGAAGTGGCCGTGGTGGAGGAATTCACCAAGGTAGCAGTGCGGACCGCGGCTCGGCCCCGGAAGGTACTTCTCAACGGCCGTGATGTGTGGGTCCTTTACCGGCAGGTGGGAGCCAACGAGATGTTGGAGTTCAACCTCCCCGCCGGACAGCACAAGATCGAGATCGGTTACTAACACCGTAACGGGGTCCAAGGAGACTTGGGCCCCTTCCCCCATCGGCTCACCCAGATCCTTTCCTCACCAAGCATACTAATACTTGACATGTCCGCAACCCCTCCCCTATACTGTCAGTAACACGAATTTGAGATTCGTAATACTGGAGGAATACCACATGTGGGAGCGGTGTCAGGAGTTTCACGGCCATACCTGCAAGGGCTTGGCCATTGGTTATCGGGTGGGGACCTTGGCCCTGGACAAGCTGGCTGCGGAAAGGGCCGCCGACGAAGAGATAGTAGCCATCGTAGAAAATGCCTCCTGTGCGGTGGATGCCATCTCGGTGGTAACGGGAGCTACCCTAGGAAAGGGTAACCTATTTCTCCGGGACTACGGCAAGCAAGTGTACACCTTCGGACTACGCTCCGCAAAGAAGGCCATCCGCATCAGTCCCAAGACACTGGATTGGCCGAAGGATTTGTCCGTTGATGAGCTCCTGGCAATGCCAGAGGAACAGTTTGCCCAAGTTACCGAAGTAGTCTGGGAATCGCCCCCCAAGGCCCGGATTTATCCTTCTTTCCGGTGCAGCTTTTGTGGCGAGAGCACCAGCGAAGGAAGGTTACGGGTACGGGACGGGCAGATCTGCTGCATTCCCTGTGCCCAAGAAGAACCGGTCCGCTGGGACAGGACCCGGGGACAGTAACCATGTGGCAAGTGAAACCCATTGGGTACGTACGATACCGGAAGGAAGTAGTCGCTCCCAAGGAAGTTGGACCCCGGGATCGGTATCCCTTCCCGGAGCTGGTGGAGATCCATGTTGATCCGGCATACCGAGAAGCACTGCTGGGCGTCGAACACTGTTCCCACCTGCTCGTCCTCTACTGGCTGCACCTCATACCCAGGGAGCATGCCTGGCAGGGACATCGGTACGGCGATCCTACCCAGCCCCTTTTAGGCTCCTTTGCCACCCGTAGTCCCTATCGACCCAATCCCATCGGTGTCACAGAGGTACGGTTGATCCTGCGCAAAGACAACATACTTACCGTCGCCGGTCTTGATGCCTTCCCGGATACACCGGTTTTGGACATCAAGGGAATATCTGGACAATAAAACGAAAGGTGGTAGACAACAGCAGGCAAACGGGCCCGCGATGTTGTCGCAAAGCTATGGCAGGCAAAGAAAAGCTCCTTCCCCTTTTTATCTTTCTGGGCTGTGCTGTGCTGATTGCGGGAATCATGGCGTGGAATCTGCGACCACAGGAGGCAGAGGAACTCCCCCATTGGGAAGAACGGGAGGAGTTGCCCACCCAGTCCGCAGCAGAACCCACAGAACAATCCTTAGAGGAACCCAGGATAGAAAAGCCGGTCCTCCGTCTGCCCAGCCAGGACTGGGGGGCACCCAATCCCTATTTGCATTACTCCCGGGGTCCCGGCATCTACAAAATGCAGCTCATCTTCGACAGCCTCCTGGAGCGGACCGAGTCCGGTTACATTCCCTGGCTGGCTAGCAGTTACGAAGTGAAAGACGACGGACGCACCATCGTCTTCTCTTTGCGTTCCGGTGTGAAGTGGCATGATGGCCGGGACCTTACACCGGAGGATGTGCTGTTTTCCATGGAGTATGCCCTAAAATATCCACCGGTATTGGCCCATATTTCCCCCGGGGAGGTAACCTTCCGCCTGGAAGGGGATCGTCTCATTGCAGAACTGACCACCCCCGACAGCACCATGCTAGGCAAGTTAGGGTCGGTGCGCATCATCCCCAAGCACGTCTATGCCGAAGTTACTGATCCTTATACCTTTTCCGAACCCGCGGCCTTCATCGGCACCGGTCCCTTCAAGTTAGACTCCTACGATAAAGAACACGGCACCTATCGTTTTGTGGAAAACCCCGCGTTCTTTGGTCCCGCGCCGCGGGTATCCGCGATCGAGTTCGTACCCGTGGCCGACGAGACGCTAGCCCTGCTCCAGGGGGCCGTTGATGCAGCCACCGTATCCCCCGATGCCTTGGGCCTTTTCATCGCCAACTCCAATTTCGGAATCAGGCAAAACCCGGGCTTTTGGGGTTATCGGTTGTTGTTTAACCTGAACGTGGAGCCCTTGGGGAACCTGCAATTCCGACAGGCCTTGGCCTACGCCATTGATCGTGAGCAGCTGGTGGAACTGATCACCCGGGGCGCAGGGGTACCGGGTAGCTTCGGCCTGTTGCCCCGGGATCACGTCAACTATTACCCCCAGGTGCGGGACTATCCCCACTCGGTAGAATTGGCTGAACAGTTGATCGCGGAAGGGGAGCTGGTCATTCCTCCCCTTACCCTCTTGGTTGCCGGGGATCGAGAGGTACGAATCGGGCAGGTACTGAAGCAACAGTTAGAGAAGATCGGCGTAGAACTGGTGGTGCGCAGTGTGGATGCCAGAACAAAGGATACCCTCGTACAAGAAGGGAACTATCAGTTGGCCCTCCTCGGCCATGGTGGGATGGGCATGGACCCAGACTACTTACGCCTACGTTTTGCTTGGGAGGGACCCAGTCAGCTGGTCTCCCAGTTCACATCGGCGGGCTTCCACCACCCAAAGATCAAGGAACTAGCCTTGCTTCAGCGGGAGGCCACCGATCCGGCGGTCCGGCAGGAACTGCTAAATCAGCTGCAGGAGCTTTTGGCGGAGAATGTACCGGAGATCTTGCTGTTCTGCACTACTGACTTTTTCGTCTACAACAGGGCAAAGCTTGACAGCTGGGTCTACATGTTCGATCACCACGAACCCACCCACAGCAAACTCTCTTACCTGATGCAGGAGGACAGCGCCCAAACCAATGAGTAAGCACCGGCTCCTCCAATATGGATTGACCCTGTTGATCCTGTTCAACTTGAATTTCCTCCTTCCCCGGGCGCTGCCCGGGGATCCCTTGCTAACCCTGATCAACGCGGATCATACCATCAGTGTCCTCACCGCGCAACAGGTCCAATACTACCGCCGCTATTACGGCCTTGACGCCCCTTGGTGGCAGCAATATGTGCAGTATTGGCGAGGGATCCTGACCGGCGATCTGGGACAGAGTATCTACTTCAAAGCCCCGGTGCTCCCCTTGGTCCTAAAACGCATGGGTTGGACCTTGCTTTTGGTGGTGCCAAGCCTTCTTATCAGCACCATCCTCGGAACGGTCCTGGGGAGTCTTGGGGCCTGGTACCGCAAGCGCCCCTGGGAGAGGGTGCTTTATGGGGCTCTGGTCCTTGTGGGCGAATTGCCCCTCTTTCTGATTGGCACTCTCCTCCTTTTCGGGTTCAGCGTGCGGCTGCAGTGGTTCCCCCTCGGGGGGGCCCGGACCCATTTCGCCCAGTATGTTGGTTGGTGGGATTATGTGAAGGATCTAGCCCGCCATGGGGCTTTGCCCATCGCCACCTTGTCCCTAAGCAGGCTCAGCAGCAGTTTTCTTCTCTGTCGTAACACCATGATCGGGGTCTTGGAGGAACCCTTTATGCATACAGCCTACTTAAAAGGCCTTTCGGGAAAGGTGCGGCTGTTCAAGCACGGACTGGCCAATTGCCTGGTCCCCATCGTGACCCGTACCTTCACCTCTTTGGGCACCTTACTTGGCGGTGCGGTATTAATCGAGATCCTCTTTGCCTATCCCGGGATCGGCCAGCTGTTGCAGCAGGCGGTCCTGGCCGCAGACTATCCCCTGTTGCAGGGGATCCTCCTGTTTACCTCCGTAGGAGTTGTTACCGCAAATTTCCTGGGGGATGCCCTCTGCCGGCGTCTAGATCCCCGGGTCCGGGAGGAATGACCATGGGCTCCTCAGGATTCATGGGAGTTGGCCTACTCCTTGGGCTGGTGCTTTTGGTGGGATTAGGACCTGTTTTATACCCCCTCCAAAACCAGGGTCCCCCCTTGGCCCCTCCGGGCAAGGAGCATCCCTTAGGGACCGATGATCTGGGGCAGGACATTGCCCATCAGCTTTTGTTGGGCGGCCGCACTAGTCTACAGGTGGCCTTCGCGGTAAGCCTAGGTGCCACCCTCCTGGGCACCGTGGTGGGGTTTGTGGCCGGGTTCTACGGCGGCCTTTGGGACGCCGTCCTTTCCCGCCTGATTGATCTGACCCTGGGCTTGCCCCAGTTTTTGGTAATAATCGTCTTGGCGGCGTGGTTAGGGCCCAGTTTACGAAATACCATCCTGGTCTTAACCCTGTTTTCCTGGATGATGCCTGCCCGGCTCATCCGGGCCAACACCGCGCAGTTGAAAGAAGCCCGGTTTGTGAAAGCCGCCCGCAGCTATGGCGCCGGACCCCTGTACCTGTTCTTTCGGCATCTCTTGCCCTCCTTGGCGCCATTAATGGGACTTTCGGCCCTGCGGGTAGCCAACCGCGCCGTGATGGCGGAGGCAGGCCTGGCCCTGTTGGGACTGGGGGATCCCACGGTCCCCAGCTGGGGACAACTGATCCGCCAAGCCCTGGCCTTTCCCGCCCTTTGGCACACAGACTTTTGGAAATGGTGGCTGCTGGCGCCCCAGGTGGCCATCACCTGGGTGCTGCTGGCCTTGGCTTTAGTTTATCGGGGAATTGACGGAACGACCCATGGGAAATAGCTTGGTGGAAAGCACCGAAGGGAGGCCACGGGGAACTTTGTTCCCCTCCTTAGGGATGACACAACCGTTACTGGAAATCAAGAACTTGACGGTGGAATACGCCGGAGGGATACGGGCCGTGGAAGGCGTTTCCTTCACCCTGCACCCAGGCACCGCCACGGGACTGGTGGGGGAATCGGGCTGCGGGAAGACCACGCTACTTGAGAGTATCTTCGGTTACCGACCAGAGGCCCACATTTCCGGTCAAATCTACTACCAAGGGCATAACCTCCTGGAACTTCCCCTGGCGGAACGACGGCGCCTTTGGTGGAAAGAGATCGGCATGGTCCTAGCCAATTCCCAGCAGGTGCTAAATCCAGTGCTAACGGTGGGAGAACAGGTCCGGGAGGTGTTCCGTCCATCCAAAGACTTTCCCTCCTTAGGACAACTTTTCACCGCGGTAGGTCTAAACCCTAGCCATGGGGAGCACTATCCCCACCAGCTTTCGGGGGGGATGCGCCAGAAGGTCTTAATCGCCATGGCTTTGGCAGCAAATCCCCGGCTTTTGCTCATCGACGAGCCCACCTCGGCTTTGGATCCCATTAGCCAGGCTCAGATCCGGAAGCTCCTGCTAGAATTGCAGCGGGAAATGGGAATCACCACCCTAATCGTCTCCCACGATCTGACTTTGATCGAAGAGATGACCCAACGGATCTTAGTGATGTGCCGGGGAAATATTATGGAGGAGGGACCGACCCCGGAGATCATCAACCACCCCAAGCATCCCTATACCCGCGGCCTACTTTACGCCTCCCCGGCCTATTTCCCCTACAAGGACCTGTGGGGCATGCAGCCACCGGAAGGAAAGGTCCAGCACCGGTCCGGATGTGCCTTCGCTGACCGCTGCACCCAAAAAGAAGGCCTTTGCCAAGAAAGTCGTCCCCCTTTGCACAAGAAAGCAGACCGCAAAATCGCTTGCCATTTCGGCGGGATTAGGACACTGCTGGAAGTTAGGGATCTCCATAAGACCTTCCCCACCCCGCAAGGAGACGTCACCGCCCTTAGGGGTGTGACCCTTTCCATCGACCACGGTGAAGTGGTGGCCCTACTGGGGGAAACCGGTTCGGGAAAGTCCACCTTGGCGGCGATCAGTGCGGGGATCACAAAGGCCGATCGGGGAGAGGTCCTTTTCCTCAAGCGACCGGTCCAGGACCACTGGGCCACCCGCACTCCGGGGGGGATCCAGATCGTCTTCCAGGAGGGGGCGATCAATCCCCGCTTCAGCATCCGCTCCGCCATCGAGGAGCCTTTGCTGCTATGGAAGGAAGACAAAGGGTCTCGGTTGCGGAAAGTACAAAGGGCTATGGAACAACTGGGACTGACAAACCTCCCCATGGAACGAAAATGCGGTGAACTTAGCCATGGGCAACTGCAACGGGTGGCCATCGCCCGGGCCCTGGTGATGGATCCGAAGCTACTCATCGCGGATGAGATCGCGGCCCATTTGGACCCTTCGGGCCAAGCCAACCTCCTCCGGCTCCTGAAGGAGCTGCAGTACGCCCGGGGCTTTTCCATGCTCTTCATCACCCATGATGTAGCCCTGGCCCAAAAGATCGCGGATCGGGTCTATATTCTTCAGGGGGGACAGATCCTGGAGGAGGGTCCCGCCCGGAAGGTATTTGCCCATCCTACCCATGGGTATACCAAGTTGCTCTTAGCCTAAGGGAGGGAAATTGCCCGTGAAAGAACAGCTAACTAGATTTAGTGTTTCGGTGGAACAAGACCTCTTGGATCACTTTGATCAGTTAATTGCCACGAAGGGATACACCAATCGTTCCGAGGCGATTCGGGATCTTATGCGGGAGTATCTTGCGACAAACAGTCCCCGCAGGGACGAGACCCCCGCCGTGGGCACCCTCACCCTGGTCTATGATCACCACGTGCGGGAGCTTGCGGACAAACTGATGGACCTGCAACATGCGTACCATGAGCACATTATCTCCACCCTGCATGTGCATTTAGATCATTCTCTCTGTATGGAGGTAATCGTCCTGCGGGGAAGACTCACGGAAATCGAAGAGATCGCGGGCAAGATGACAAGCACCCGAGGCGTAAAACGCGGAAAGCTCCTGACCTACTTTCAGCCGTAAACGGGATAGAAAAATAGCCGGGAAGGAAGACCCCTCCCGGCCCACTGACATCACTGCCTTACTCCAGGCCTAGCAACTCTTTAGCTACGTTCACCGCCCGACCGGCATCGGGAGCATAGCCGTCGGCCTTGATCTCATCGCAATAGTTCTGGGTTACCGGTGCGCCACCAACAATGATCTTCACCTGGTCCCGGATCCCCGCCTTCTCGAAGGCTTCGACGGTTTCCTTCATATTGACCATGGTGGTAGTCAGCAGAGCCGACATACCTACGAGATCGGCATTGTTCTCTTTGGCCGCTTCCACGAATTTCTCCGGTGAAACGTCAACACCGAGGTCGATGACCTTGAACCCGGCCCCTTCCAACATCATAGCCACCAGGTTCTTACCGATGTCGTGGAGGTCACCCTTCACAGTACCGATGATTACCGTACCCAGCTCCGTCACTTCCCCTTCGGTCAGCAACGGCTTCACAATGTCCAAACCAGCATGCATCGCCCGAGCGGCGATCAGAACCTCCGGTACATAGACTTCGTTCTTCTTGAACCGCTCACCAATGATCATCATACCAGAAATCAAGCCCTCCTGGATGATCTGGCCGGGACGGAGGCCTTCGTCGAGGCCCTTCTGGGTCAATTCCTTCACCTTGTTCGCGTTACCTTGGATTAACGCTTCGGAAATCTCCTTCAACAGTGCTTCCATTCCCACTACCCCCTAAGTTTCCTTGTGTTCTAGCATTCCCGCCCGATGCGCGGCTAGATAGCCAGCGCAATACGGGTCCTTTCCTAGAATCGCCTCGGTGGCACAAACCAAAGCCATCAAGTTGCGATCCAAGGGATCGAGGATGGCGCTGTCCAAGCCAGCGGCCATCGCCGCCACTAGGAAGGCCTGGTTCAGGATCCTCCGTTTCGGCAATCCATAGGAAATATTGCTCAGTCCACAGGTCAGATGGACTGTTGGAAACCTGTCCCTCAGCGCCGCCACCGCCCCGAGAAAGGTGGTTGCCGCTTGATGGTTGGTGCTCAGGGGGCGAACCAAGGGGTCCAGGTAAAGATCCTCCATCGGCACACCCCGTTGCAGCAACCGCTCCACCAAGAGTTCAGCACAGCGCACCGTGTCTGCCACCGTCTCTGGCATCCCTTCATCGTCCATGCACAGCCCGATCACACTACACCCGTATTCCAAGACAATTGGCAGCATTTGTTCATACCTTTGCTGTTCTAAGCTGATGGAATTCAGGAGGGCCTTCCCGCGATGGACTTGTAAGGCCTTCGATAAAGCCTCGGGGTTGGGTGAATCAAGGCACAGGGGCAGATCCACCACTTCTTGGATGATCTGCGTTAACCAAACCAGCACCTGCGACTCATCGGCCAGACGGGTACCGCAATTCACATCAATATAATGTACTCCCGCGGCCGCCTGGGCCTGGGCCAGGTTCTGGATGTACTTCACATCTTTGGCAGCAATCGCCTCGGCGACAGGCTGCCGACTGGAATTGATCAATTCACCAATTAAAATCAACAACGTTCACTCCCCTACCACTTAACACCTTATGATTTGACATCCGCAACAAGTTTCCTTTGGACCTTCTTGCGTTTTCAGGGAAGATCTTGCGATCAATTAGAAAAGAGCAGCCACTTCAGCATAGTCAGGGAACATCATGGCCTCCATGAAGGTCTCCTGAAAATCCCACCGCCCCGACAACTCCACGTGCACGGTGCCGCGGGCGATCTCCTGCGCCTTGCCTAGCAGCTTCTTTGAGGCCAAGGCTAAATAGGCACCGGTGCGGGCCGCGTTCCCCACAGAAGTGATCTTCGCCGGGGAAATCTTGGGCAACAATCCTACCGTTACGGCACTCTTTTTGTCCAAGTAGTTCCCAAAGGCCCCGGCCAGCAGGACCTCCCCGAGCTCCTCCACCGTCACACCCATCTCCTTCAACAGGACGGTGATCCCAGAGTAAATAGCACCCTTGGCCAGCTGGAACTGTCTGATATCCCCCTGGGTCAAGGTCACCTTAGGCTTTCCCCCAGGTCCCCAAGCAAGGACAAAGTCCACACCGCCCTCGGAGGGGATCAGCCTGTTCTTGATCCGATCACTGACATCGGCCGGCACTTGCTCCGGCTGAAGCAGACGTCCCGTGGAATCCAAAAGGCCCCGGCGCAGCAGTTCTGCCACCGCATCCAGCAGGCCCGAACCACAGATGCCCACCGGTTCCTCACTGCCGATGACTTGTAGCTCCACATCTTCCGGCCCCAGACGCACCCCTTCAATGGCCCCCGGTGCCGCCCGCATCCCTTGACGGATCTGAGCCCCTTCAAAGGCGGGGCCGGCCGCGGTGGAACAGGCCAGGATCCTTCCCTTCCACGCCAGGGCAATTTCCCCATTGGTGCCGATGTCCACCATCAAAGTGGGCTCTTCCTTTCGTTGCAGGTCCGTGGCCAACAACACACCCACCGTATCTCCACCCACATAACCGGCAATATTGGGTAGAGTCTGCACTAGGGCCCGGGGGAAAACTGCCAGCCCCAGATCCTTGGCATAGGTGCTTACACTGTCCCGGAAACAAGGGGAGTAGGGTGCTTCGGCTAAATACCGGGGAGGAATCCCCAACAGAAGATGCTGCATACAGGTGTTCCCCACCACCACCACCTGATAAATCTCCTCGGCATTGATTTTGGTCTCGGCCACTAACTTCTGGATAATCTCATTCAAAGTGGCGATGATGGCTCTCTGCAGGGTGGCCAGACCCTGGGCTTCCTCCACAGTATAATTGATCCGGGAGATCACGTCGGCCCCGTAGGGCACTTGGCCGTTGAGGGCAGAATGGACCGCAAGCTCCCGACCGGTCTTCAAATCCACCAGGCTTCCCACCACCGTGGTGGTCCCGATGTCAAACGCGATCCCGTAGACTCGATCGGTGGTATCCCCTGGCTCAATACCCAACAGTTCCCCCGCTCCCTTCACCACCGTCACCAGGTGATTCTCCTGGCGAAGCGTCAAAGGCAGGGCCTGCAATAGATCCAAAGAGAGCCGGTTAGAGGCTTCCAAAGCCATCTGTAGTCTTTCCGCATCGGAGTAGTCATCTTCCAAGGATGGCTTTGCCACCGTGACACATTCCTTCTGTACCGCCGGAGCGATTTCCACCTCCTGGGCTAGGCCGGAACTCAGGATCCGCTGCCCCTTCACCGCCCTGGGCACCCAAACCTCCACATCGCCGATTACCTTGGCCTGACAAGCTAACCGGATATTGTCCGCCAGTTCCTCTTTGGAGAGCACCTTCTCTTCGGTGGGCGTCACCGGGGCCAGGTCCCCCACCGCCCGTACCCGGCATTGACCGCAGCGCCCCTTGCCGGCACAGGTGGCTTCCAATTCTATCCCTGCCGCCCGTGCCACAGCCAGCAACGGGCTGCCAACGGTAGCAGACATCTGTGCCACAGGCTGTCTATCTTCCAATGTCGTTTCGTAGTAGAAAGTCACTAAGCCCAAGGTAACTACCCCATTTCGCCCCCGCCCCCGCGGTCTGTAAGGTGTTGGCCATCAACAGGGCCATCATATGGGCACTCCGCTAACGGGAACAGGTGTATTCTTTGCGGCCCAAGCAGTCTAGCGCCCACGTGGTCTATTTCCACGTAAATGACGATAGCACCTTCGCGTTCAACACCTTTGACATCCGCGGGAGGAATTCCTTTGTACCTTCTTGCGCTTTCGGGGAAGATCTTGTTCTCCCCAAAGGTTCAGCTACCACCTCAGCAGTAATCGGAAAACATCAAGCCTCCAGGAAAGGCTCATCACCCTGGGCTCCCTGGACCCGGCTCATGGGCGATGTCCAGGATCTTCTCCTAAACCAGGACTAAACAGGCTACAGATCAGGCGTAGGTGGAGCAGGCTTGGACGGTTTGTCCTGCCGCCCCCATTCAACCCCAGGCAACTATTCCCCTGCGCGTCCACCTGCAGCCTGCAAGGTGTTTACCATCAGCATAGCAATAGTCATGGGACCCACACCGCCGGGCACAGGTGTGATGTAGGAGGCCCTTTCCTTTGCGGCCGCAAATTCCACATCACCGAACAGTTTGCCTTCCACGCGGTTTACCCCCACGTCAATGACGATGGCACCTTTTTTGATCCAATGGCCTTTAATTAATTCCGGTCTACCCACCGCCGCTACGAGGATATCGGCCCGCTGACACTCACTGGCCAGATCCTTGGTGCGGGAATGGCAGATGGTCACCGTGGCATTCTCCCGCAAGAGCAATAGCGCGGTAGGTTTGCCCACAATATTGCTCCGGCCCACCACCACCGCATGGCGTCCCCCCAGATCCACCTCGGTGCGCCGCAAAAGCTCCATAATCCCCGCGGGAGTACAGGGGAGCAAGCTCGGTTCCCCAATGGACAACTTCCCGACGTTAATGGGGTGGAACCCATCCACGTCTTTGGCTGGGCTGATGGTATCAATCACCAGCTTTTCATCCAAGTGGGCCGGTAACGGCAGCTGGACCAGGATCCCGTGGATGGCAGGATCCACATTGAGCCGATGGATCAGCTGCAGTAGTTCGGTCTGAGAGGTATCGGCCGGCAGCCGATACTGTCTGGAATAGATCCCCACTTCCTCACAGGCACGTTTCTTCGAGTTCACATAGATCTGGGAAGCAGGATCGTCTCCCACTAGGATCACCGCTAAACCCGGCGTAATCCCCCGCTCCCTTTGCATCCGCGCCACATCTTCCTTCACCTTTGCTCGGATCTCCGCAGCGATGGCTTTACCGTCAAGCACCTTACCTTGCATCTGTTGTCTCCCCCTCCGGCATCTTAACGGCCTTTTTTTCCTGTAGGTAACGGTGGATAGCAAAGGCAGCAGCCTTGCCGTCCCCCATGGCGCTAATCACCGTACTGGCACCTCCAGTGAGGTCCCCGCCAGCAAATACCCCAGGCAAGTTGGTCCACACCCGATCCTTGGTCACGATATACCCCCGTTTGTCCGCGTCCAGTCCCGGGGTACTGCGGAGCAACAAGGGGTTAGGTCCCTGCCCGATGGCCACAATCACCGTATCCGCCGCCAACTGGAAGGTGGAATCGGGAATGGGGATCACCTGACGACGCCCGTCAGGTCCCGCAGGCCCCAGTTCCATCCGTCCGCAGACCAGACCCGTGACCCAGCGATTCTCATCGTACAAGATCTCCTTTGGATAGGACAGAAGCTCCAAAACCACGCCCTCTTCAACCGCGTGCTCAATTTCTTCGTTTCGCGCCGGCATCTCTTCCCTGGAACGTCGGTACAGAACCGTCACCTCCGCCCCCAACCGACGGGCTGTGCGGGCGGCATCCATAGCCGTATTGCCTCCACCCACCACCACAACCCGCTTGCCGATCTTCACCGGCGTATCCACCTGGGGAAACTTATAGGCTTTCATCAAGTTCACCCGGGTTAAGAATTCGTTGGAGGAAAAGACTCCGTTGGCATTCTCGCCAGGAATCCCGAGGAAATAGGGTGTACCGGCACCCGCACCCAAGAAGACCGCATCGAACCCTTCGTGGGTAAACAGCTCCTGCAGGGTCAAAGTCTGCCCGATGATCACATTGGTCCGGATTTCCACCCCTAGGGAACGGACGTAGTCAATCTCCTCTTTGACGATGGCCTTGGGCAAACGAAACTCCGGGATCCCGTAAACCAACACACCCCCGGGCTCATGGAGGGCCTCAAAGATGGTCACCTCATAACCCAACCGGGCCAACTCCGCGGCACAGGTGATAGACGCAGGTCCCGATCCCACCGTGGCCACTTTGCCCAGGCTTTGAGCAGGCTTTTCCATCGGGACAGCCTCCCCGACTCCCTGGGCGCGGCCCCAATCGGCCACAAAGCGCTCCAAGGCACCAATGGCCACCGGTTCAAAACGCTTACCCAAAGTACACATCGCTTCACATTGCCGCTCTTGGGGGCAGACCCGCCCACAAATGGCCGGCAGGCTGTTTTTTTCCTTAATCTTCGCCAAGGCCTCAGCAAAACGCTCCTCGGCAATCAGGCGAACGAAATCGGGAATATCGATCTGAACCGGACACCCCGTGACACAAGGCCGGTGCTTGCATTGGATACACCGTTTGGCCTCGGCCACCGCTTCTTCCGGTGAAAAACCTAGGTTCACTTCAGAAAAATTCTTGATCCGCTCTGCGGCAGGCTGCACAGGCATTTTGGTCCTTGGTGGAATCTTAGACATCCAGTACACACCTACCTTCGTGATGGTGTCCCAGACTGAACTGCTCCTCCTCAGTATATTGACGGTTTCGGGCCATTAATTCCTCGAAGTCCACCTTGTGTCCGTCGAATTCCGGCCCATCCACACAGGCGAACTTCACTTGTCCGTCCACGGTGACCCGGCAGCCACCGCACATGCCAGTGCCATCCACCATCACCGGATTTAAGCTCACGGTGGTAGGAATGCCCTTCGGCCGGGTTAATTCTGCCACCGCCCGCATCATGGGGATAGGTCCGATGGCCACCACGAGATCGATGGACTCCCCCTGTTCAAGAAGTCCGGACAACAGGTCTGTCACAAAACCCTTGTGTCCGAAGCTGCCGTCATCGGTGGCATAAAGCACCCGATCGCTAACCCCTTCCAATTCTTCGGTGAAGAAATAGTGGGATTTGCTACGGGCCCCCAGGAGGGTAATCACGCGGTTGCCCGCTTCCTTGAAGGCCTTGGCCTCGGGATAAATGATGGCGTTGCCCACGCCCCCAGCCACACAGACCACGGTCCCCACATAGCGGATGTCCGCGGGAGTACCCAAGGGGCCCGCCACGTCCGAAAGATACTCTCCCGCAGGGACGGCAGCTAGTTTCCCGGTGCTCTTCCCCACCACCTGGGCTACCACGGTGATGGTCCCTTGGGCCTCATCGGCAATGGCCACCGTGAGGGGAATCCGTTCTCCGCCTTCATCTACCCGGATGATCACAAACTGACCGGGCTTAGCTTTGGCTGCAATCAATGGTGCTTCTATTTCGATCCGCTTGATTTGCGGCCCAATCTCCTCATTCTTGCGAACCAAATACAACTAATGCTCACTTCCTTCCCCAGTGCACTTTCCACACTTGCGGTTATTATATCACAAGTATCGACGAGAACAGAAGAAATTTACAGCCTGACAAGGGCTTTCACCAAACGTCCGATCTGACTGGCCAAATCCAGGATCAAATCCTCGGTTTCCGCCATGGCGGTAGCCAGGGACATGGGCCGGTTGATCAGGGAGAAGTAGGCGGTAATCCCCTGGGTATGGACCTCGTGGCTACCGGGTCCCACCGAGCCCACAATGGCAATCACCGGACACCCGTACTTGGCCGCCACCCTAGCGACCCCCACCGGGGTTTTGCCCCGGACGCTCTGACCATCGATGGCACCCTCACCGGTAATCACCAGATCCGCGTCTTTGACGAGCTCCTCCAGACCTACAGTCTCCATCACGATCTCCACCCCGGGCCGCAGCTTTGCCTTAGTGAAGGCCAAAAAGCCTGCGCCTAGGCCGCCGGCGGCTCCCGCCCCAGGGATATGCCGGACGTCCTTGCCCAGTTCCCTTTGGATCACATCCGCGTAATGACCCAAGGCCCGATCCAGTCGCTCCACCTGCTGGGGTGTGGCTCCCTTCTGGGGCCCGTAAACGTAGGCTGCGCCCTTGGGACCACACAGAGGATTGTCCACATCGCAGGCCACCTGCAATCGCACCTGCTCCAAGCGGGGGTCCAAACCCGAAAGATCAATTCGGGCCAACTCCAAAAGCCCCGCTCCTCCCCACGGGATCGGACTGCCATCCTCTCGCAACAGACGCCCGCCAAGGGCCTGGATCATGCCCGCTCCCCCGTCATTGGTCGCGCTACCACCGATGCCAATGATGAGCTCCTCACAACCTTGCTCCAAGGCAGCCCGGATCAACTCCCCCGTACCATAGGTGGTGGTCACCTCGGGATTCCGCAAAGGTTCCGGCACCAAGGGCAACCCGGAGGCTGCGGCCATCTCGATAATCGCGGTTTTGCGGTCCCGGACCAACCCAAAGGATGCGAGGACCTTCTCCCCCAGGGGACCTGTGACCTCCACCTGCCTCAACTCCCCCTGCAAAGCAGCCACCATGGCCTCCACCGTGCCCTCTCCACCATCGGCCATAGGCACAGGAATATATTCCGCATCCAGTACGGCTTCCATCCCCTGTTTGATCAGCCGACAGGCTCCCTCCGCAGAAATACTGCCCTTAAAGGAATCGGTAGCAATGACGATTTTCACAAAACTCCCTCCTCGGCCATCTTCCTTTACCCTTGCGTGCCAGCGCATATCCCCAGCGCAACTCCACCGCTTTCCCGTGGATCGTGCACAATAGCCCAAAAACAATAGAAAAACCATCCCGCGGTAGTAATCCAGGGCGTGCCCTTCCTTCGATCATTTCGCTATATCCACAGCCCACTCCTCCGCCAAAGATATACTTCCCTAGGGAAAATAGAGGCAAAGAAAAAACCACCCCATTCCGGACCTACAGGCTGGTACCAACAAGCTGGATATGCCCACCGAGGAGATCATTAGATACATATCGTGGTCTGTGGCAAATTGAGGACTCATCCAAGATTACTAAAGACATCCTAGAAACCCACCCGGTCTACGTATCGGTGGAAGACCATATCAATACCCACTTCCTTACCTGTTTCATTGCCCTAGCCATTTAGCGGATCCTACAGAAGAGGACCGGACATCGATATTCAGCCGAGAGATTATCGATTGCCTTTCAGACACTATTGGACAAGCCCTAGGAATTGATTTTGCTAAGAAACCTCTGCGTCTAGGAGACATCAGGAAAAATCCTGGGCAAGGCAAAAAATGCAGTTTCCCCTACATAACTCCGACACGGCCAGAGGTCTGCAAACCCTTTCGTACCAAGGGTTTGAGACCTCTGTTTCCGGCTATAGCTGTAAAAGTTAAGGACCCACAGGCTAGGACCTTCGAAACGGCCAAAATCCCCCGCTAGGCTGTGTTGGGAAGATAAAAAAAGAAAGGGGATTCCCCTACATATTCCTGACAAAGGAAAAAGACCGCAGACCATTATGTAATCAGTGTTTGAGCGGTTCTTTCGGTTATGGTCACTGTAAAAGAATCTCAGCGGGACACCATAGGAGGACAAAAAAATGGTGCGCCTAGCAGGACTCGAACCTGCGCTCCTGGCTCCGGAGGCCAGTGCTCTATCCGCTGAGCTATAGGCGCACGCAAAATTGATTGTAGTTGTATTATAGCAGAGGCTTTCCAGAATTGCAACCGTCCGGCCGGAGAAGTTACGAAAGCTTTCCCAGCCAAAGAACCCCGTTACAGATGCCGCAAGAAGGCCTCGGGATTATTCAGAAAGTCCCGGGTCAAGTTGACGTGTTCCAGCTCCTCATAGGTCACACTACTGATGGCACCATGATCGAAGCTGTAAATGGTGGCACCGGGTAAAGCTAAGAGAATCGGGGAGTGGGTGGCGATAACGAACTGACAGTCTTCCTCCGCTGCCATTTCCTTGATCAGGGACAATAAGGCCAGTTGCCGATTGGGAGAAAAGGGCGTCTCCGGTTCATCAAGAAGATAAAGACCTCCCGGGACGATCCGCTCTAAAAGCAGGTGCAATACCGCCTCCCCATGGGAGTTGGCATCTAAGTTCTCTCCGTATTTTTCAACCAGGGCCTCCCGTTGGGCCAGGATCGAACCCTTAGCCAGGTGCAATCCGTACCCACTGAAGATCTCCTCATATTGGGCCGCCTCCGCCTCCAGCTCCTTGACCAGGCGGGCCATGCGTCGGGAAAAGTTGAAAAAATCCTCTGCCCGCATGAAAAAGCCCCGGGGCGTCCGTCGGGTCCAGGCCAACTTAAGGTGTCTGGCCAACTCCCGGGCACTGGCCAAGGTCTCGTCATCGCGGATGGAAGCCCCACCGACGGTGGGCAGCTGAACCGCCGCAGCGATGGCCTCAAGAATAGTGGATTTACCGGATCCGTTTTCACCAACAAAAAAGGTCACCGGGGTGGGAAAGACCAAGGAAGCAGGCACCTTCTCCACCGCGACCTTAAAGGGATACTCCTTTTCACGTCCCCGGGGCACTACCTGGCGCACTTCCCGAAGATAGACCATGAGACTACTCCCAACCTACGATATTCCCTTACCACTGTGGCCCGAAGAAAGTCTTCGCCAGCAGATCCCAGGCGAAGACTTAACAAACTGCCCGGCCACAACATCGAAAATCTTTAAGAGAACAGACGGCTTACGGACTGTTCCAGATAAATCCGCCGGATGGCCTCGCCAAACAACGGTGCCACCGAAAGGACAACCAAGTTCTCCGGTCTTTTTTCTTCACTCAGGGGAATCGAGTTGGTAACGATTACTTCCTTGATCCCTGACTCGGCCAATCGTTCTGCAGCGGGAGGAGAAAAGACAGGATGAGAACAACAGGCGTAGACTTCCTTGGCCCCCTTCTTGAGCAGCAGGTTTGCCGCCTGCACAATGGTCCCGCCGGTATCGATAATATCATCAATCAGGATGGCCACTTTCCCTTCCACATCACCAATGAGGTGCATAGCCTCGGCCACATTCGGCTTGGGACGCCGTTTGTCCACGATAGCCAGATCACCATCGAGCCTATGAGCTAGCTCCCGGGCGCGCCCGACTCCACCCACATCGGGGGATACCACGACCACATCTTTCAGGTTCTTGCTCATCAAGTACTTGGTGATAATCGGCAGCGCCAATAGGTTGTCCACAGGGATATCAAAGAAGCCCTGGATCTGTCCGGCATGGAGATCCATGGTCAACACCCGATCCGCACCTGCGGCGGTCAGCAAATTAGCCACCAATTTCGCGCAGATGGGATCCCGCGGTTGGGTCTTACGGTCTTGCCGGGCATAACCGTAGTAGGGAATTACCGCGGCCACTTCCTTGGCGGAAGCCCGCCGGCAAGCGTCGATGATAATCAACAACTCCATCAAATTTTCCGCAGCGGGAGAACCCGTTGGTTGAACGATATAGACTTCAGCGCCCCGTACTGTCTCGTTGATCCTCAGGTTGACCTCTCCGTCCCGAAAACGGTTAATCTTGCAATCCAACAATGGAATTCCCAAGTAATCTGCGATTTCCTGGGCAAGCATGGGATTGGCCGTTCCCGCGATAATCTTAATCTTCTTGTCAAAGGTCTTTGTCTCCACCCTTGGCCACATCTCCCTTTTTATCCTTGCATATTTCCTCTCCTGGACTTCCCGCCAGCCTCAACTTCCTTCGGGAAACCCATCCTTCGATGTTTCTTTGTCTTGCTCTGCCTACAGCCAGAGCCTCCTTGGGTACATCGGAGGTGATGGTTGAACCCGCGGCGACGAAAGCCCCTTCATGGATATGCACCGGGGCGACCAAACTGGTATTGCTACCCACGAAGGACCGATCATCGATAAGCGTCTGGTGCTTCTGTATACCGTCGTAGTTGCAGGTAATGGTCCCGGCTCCGATGTTTACCCCCTCACCAATAATTGTATCACCTACGTAGCTTAAATGGGGCACTTTACTATTCTGACCAACCCGCGTGTTCTTCAACTCCACGTAGGACCCTGCTTTCCCATGGGGACCCACATGACAACCAGGCCTGATATGGGTGAAGGGACCGATGGTGCTCTCGCGGTGGATGGTGCTCCCCACGATCACCGAACTATCGACCACCACATTGTCTTCGATGACCGCATCCTGAATCCTGCTAAAGGGGCCGATGACGCAGTTGGCACCAATTCGGGTGGTGCCGGTCAGGAGGGTATAGGGGGCGATTACGGTGTCCAGCCCGATTTCCACTCCCACATCAATGATGGTCTGATCGGGATCCACGATGGTAACCCCTTCCCGCATCCAGTGTTCCTTTATCCTTTGACCCAGCTTCTTTTGGGCGATGGCCAGCTGCACCCGATCATTCACGCCAAAGGCCTCGGTGGGATCCTCCAGGCGCACAGTATGGATCTTGCCCTGAAAATGGGCAAATACGTCGGTGAGATAGTACTCCCCCTGCTGGTTCTTTGGCGAAATCAGTTGTAGGCTTCTAAAGAGGTCTTCTTTCTCGAAGCAGTACATGCCCGTATTGATCTCGTCAATCAGACGTTGACTTTCTGTAGCATCCTTTTCCTCCACGATACCAACAAAATCCCCCGCCGGATCCCGGAGAATGCGCCCATAACCATGGGGAGAGTCCACCTTTGCCGTCAGTACTGTAGCCACGGCACCGGTGGCCTTGTGTTCTGCCACCAGCTTGGACACAGTCTCCTGTCTTAGCAGGGGTGTATCTCCGTACAGCACCACCACAGTCCCAGTGAAATCTCGCAGGGCTTCCTCGGCTCGCAGCACGGCGTGGCCCGTACCCAATTGTTCTGCCTGATGAGCGTAGGTATATTGGGACCCTAGGGCTTGGCGCACCTCTTCCCCCCGATGGCCCACCACGATCACGATCTGGGGATCCTCTAAGCCCCCCAGGGCGTTGAGCACATGGCGGATCATCGGCGCGCCACACACGGGATGCAAAGCCTTGGGCATTGATGATTTCATCCTCGTCCCTAGGCCCGCAGCTAACACGATGGCGGCTATCCCGGACATAACATCACACCTTGTAGTTAGTTTCGGTCTACCTATTCGACGTCGTAAATAGGGTTTCCTGCGTGTATCTAGTGATCGTCCGGTGAAAAAGAATGGTGGATGGGGGAATAAAAAAATGGCTGGGGCGCCTGGATTCGAACCAGGGATGAGTGGTCCAAAGCCACTTGCCTTGCCGCTTGGCTACGCCCCAGCGATGAAAAAAGAAGGTTTTTGCTATCGGCGTGTCTTACTATATCAAAAAAACCTCGGACTGTCAACTCTCCGGCGCCATAGGGAAAAACCAAAAAGCTCCACAGGACAGACCAAAACACCTGCCCTGTTCCGGCTCCTTGCCGACACAAACCTTAGCCCTAATTGTGATTGGTCCGGACCCGTTGGGCCTCCTGCCGTTCCAGGAGTTTGTCCTGCACCAGGTGATAATCACTAGGTTTGTCTACGTCAATGCCTACTTCAGGGTAAGGAGAAACGATACCTTTCCCGGAAAAGCCCAAGATCATCCCGGCCCGGTCTTCGATCTCCGCCATCTCCAGCCTCTTCAGCAGGTAACGGATGATGAACCGCAAGCCCAGCATCCGGGATAACTGGACCGGCTTCTTCCGCATGCCCACGGCCCGACTGATAATCTCTTCGCACTTGGCCAGGATCTCCGGCTGCAAAAGCACCATATTGCCCCCGGTGAAAGTACCGTCCTTTAAAGTGACATAGGTGCGCTGGACCTTCGGGTAATGCAGCTCATTGACCTCCTTACTCACGATGGGATAGTACAGATCCGCCTCTACCTGCTTACAGCGATGGATAAAATCCTCAATGGCCTCCGCCGTAATCAAGGGTATGTCCGAAGTCACCACCAATACGGGGCGGGTGGGTGCCAGGTATGCCAAGCCGGCCTGAATGTTGTCCACGAGGCTACCGGCACTGACCACCATTTCAGTGCTGGGGCGCAGGACCGACCGGACTTCCTGGGGGCCCACCACCACAATCCGGCCGATCTGTGGGGCTTCCTCCAAGGCATCCACCACATAGCAGACCATGGGCCGGCCTGCCATCGGGATGAGGGCTTCATAGGGCAGATCACTGACCTCCTGCAGGGGACCATCATTGGGTGCTCCGGCCAAGACCACCGCATCTACCCGCTCGAGATTGGAAACTGTACCCCCCATGCTCTTACCTCCGTTCCATCACACCGTTCGGACCACAAAAACATCCCAAGGATGGCTCTTTATTCGTTCCTCCAGGTCCCTGGCTTCCTCTTCACTCTCCACGATCCCGAAGACCGTAGGACCACTGCCGGACATCACCGCCCCCAGGGTATGGTTCCCCAGAAACCACTTTACCTGGGCAACCTCCGGAAACAAGCAGCTGGCCACCGGCTCCAGCATATTGCCCAGGCTTTGGGCAATGGCCATTGGGGTCCTTAAGCGAATTGCCTCCAGCATCCGGTCCACCATGGGCTGTCCCGGTGGAAACTGGCTCCACGCCCGATACACCTGGGCCGTACTCACCTGTACCCGGGGACGCACCAACACCAACCACAGTTCTCCCAGGCGCGGCAAGGGTTCCACCACTTCCCCCCGGCCCTGCATCAAGGCGGTACCGCCCAAAAGACAAAAGGGTACGTCGGAACCCAACCGGGCACATATCCTGAGCATTTCCCTTTCGGATAATCCTAATTCCCACAAATCGTTCAGGCCCTTAACCACCGCGGCGGCATCGGCACTGCCACCCCCAAGGCCCGCCCCCACAGGGATGGTTTTCTCCAGCTCGATCCGCACTCCCTTAGGGATTTGCGTCTCTTCCTGTAACAAGCGAGCTGCCCTGTAGGCTAGGTTACGCTCATCCCGGGGCACATCCCCAGTACAAACCAGCTGGATTTCCGGGGAGTCCTTCAGAATCAACCGCAGATCATCGGCCAGGCTGATTGTCTGCACCACAGAGCGGATCTCGTGATAACCATCTTCCCGGCGTCGGAGCACATCCAGGGCCAAATTGATCTTGGCATAGGCCTTTAACGAAACTGCCTGCAAATCACCCACTCCGGTTCTACTTAAACCAACCCAAGATGGTACGCCACAGGCGGGTGAAGAATCCGGCCCGCGCCACATCTTCGGCGGCCAGCACAGGGATCTCCTTGACCTTCTCTCCCCGATAGGTAATCTCCAAGGTACCCACCACTTGTCCCTTCTCGATGGGTGCCTGCACCGACTCATCGGTAACCACGTGCAGACCGAAGGGATCCCGTTCACCCCGGGAGGCCAACAACCGCACGTCTTCCGCGGCCACAACGTCCACTTTGGTCTTGACGCCGTCGATCACTTCCACCTGACCCAGCAGTTTCCCCTGGGTCACCACATCACGATAGTCATAACTAAATCCATAGTCCAGCAGTCGGATGGTCTGCTGTACCCGATCATCATCGCTTTCGGCACCCAACACCACGGAAATTAAGCGCAAATCGCCCTTCTGTGCGGTACCCACTAGACAATATCCTGCGGCACTAGTATACCCGGTCTTCAATCCATCGGCATGGGGGTAGAGTCTGATCAATCGATTCCGGTTCGGCATGTCAAACCGAGGCTGTTCCCGGAAGATGGCAAACTCCGTAGAAGCCCACTCCAAAGCCTTAGGATACTTCACCACTTCCCGGCTCAAAAGGGCGATGTCGTAGGCGGTACTGTAGTTATCCATTTCTCCGATGGGCAAACCGTTGGAATCGATGAAATGGGTGTTGTGCATCCCCAGCTCCTTGGCCCGCTCGTTCATCAAGCGTACGAAATTGGACTCGGTCCCCGCCAGATACTCGGCCACCGCCACCGTGGCGTCATTGCCGGAGTAAATCACGATGGCCTGCATCATCTTCTCCAGGGAATGGGTCTCCCCCGGTGCCAGGAAAACCTTGGAACCTTCGATACTGCTGGCATAGTGGCTAGTGACCACCATGTCATCCAGGCTGGCCCGGCCGCTTTCCAAGGCCTCTAACACCAGCAAAGTAGTCATCAGCTTCACGATGCTGGCCGGCGGCATGGGCTCATGTTCATTCTTAGCAAAGAGAATCTGCCCCGTAGACGCGTCCATTAGGATCGCCGCCCGGGCGGGCAAATCGAAATCTTGGGCATAAAGCAAACCGAAGTTTGCACAGAGGATCATGACAATGAGAAATAAGGCGAAGTGCTTCCGCATGCTAAAAGCCTCCAAAAGATGCAAGATAACTCATCAATGTATATTCTACATTTCGCCTCCCTGGACAGTTTTCCTGCTTGTAATCCTTGGGCATTGGCAATGGTCCGAAAACCACCGACCAAACACCATGAAAAAAGACCCCGCTGAAATTGGGGTCTTCAAGAAAACTGCTGTTCTTCGGTTCTAGGAGATGGGCCGTAGTTCGCTCACTTTCTCGGTGGGAATCAAAAGCTTCCAACCCTGCTGCAGGTCGTCTAGATTCTGCTGCTCCAACAGCCACTGGTTAGCTTCGATGATCCTTTGGACCGTGGTCCGGTATTTGGCCGCTAGTTTCCACAGGGTGTCCCCCGGCTGCACAATGACAAAGCGATAGGAAGGCGGCCGGTCCTCTTCGGGCTCCACCAGCACCAACTCCACAGCCACTTCCCGTTCCCCGTGGTTCTTCAGGGTACAGTTGGCTTGGATGATCAAGCTCACCTCGATCTGACCCCGGGTGACCAAATCCCAATCAACGGACTCCACCGAAAGCTCTAGGTCCGGATGCATGGTGGTGTCGTTCACCGGCAACTCAATGGCCATGGTCACCTGGTTCTCCACATTCCAGCTGGCCATCTGCATCGGGGCGTAACCTCCCCCGTCATGGGGCGTGTACCAGGCTTCCAAGAACACCCCCACCTCCACCAGGACCCTATCCTCCAACACCTGGTAGTCTTCGGTCCAAACCTTGGCGGTCATATCTAGGATCTGCTCCACCGCAGGCTTTCCTTCCGGGATATCCACCGTCAGTTCCGCCTTCCGCCGGGCCAGACCCTCGCTGCCCACTTCGGTGACGGGGATAAACTCCTTCCGCACCGACACCTCCCGCCCTTGGCTGGAAACCACATCCTTCACCAAAGTCACCTTGTGCCGGTGGATGGTGTTGCCCTGCAACTCAAGTTTACAGGACACCGCAAGCTCCCGGCCTTCGCCCTGTACCGTAAGGTCCCGCAGGGTAACTTGGGGATGAAAACGCATCCCTTCCTTGGTGTGCCGGGCCTCCATCCGACAGACGAAGGGCGATACCCCCCGGAAGGTCACCACCGCCACCTTTTCCTGCACCGCAATAGGGGCGGTCTCCTGCTGCCACTGGGCCCACTCACTGTTATAGAGCTCTTCCTCGAGGGTGGTCTCCACCGGGGCCGCATCCTCGGACCTTTGCTCCTCCTCCACCACGTAGATCACCTTATACTCCACGTCCCCGTCCACCACCACCCAGTCCCCGTCAAGGCTAGTGCTGTTGACCCTGGGGACGGCGCTGTAGGACAGGACCCGGCCCACCGCGGGCTGACCCTCCTCCAGGACATAGGTGCCTTGGGCCTGGACCTCCGCCTTCAGCTGTTCCATCACTTCGTCCACCCGCACCTGTTCTTTATCCACTTTGGCCTTCTCCGGCTCCGTCACCAACACCTCTTCGATGATGGTGGGACGGCGCAGGGCGGTAACCTTGGCATCTACTCGCAGATCCAAGTGGATATCCACCGTTCGCCCATCGGGCTGTAGTTCCTGACTCATCCCGGTGACACAGACCTCCCCGTAGGGAAGCATGGTGTCCTCGGTGCCCGGGATCTCAATTACCCGGTGAAAGGTAAGGGCCTGCTCCCACCGCACGCTGGTGAACGCGGCCTCTGCCTCGGGGCTGTTCCGGCCCACGTAAACACAGGAAACGTCTACAACCCCGCGGACCTCCACCCCCTCCGCGTCCTTGGCTACATTCACCTGGGTTAGCTTCGGTTCCACCCGGCAATAGACGATCTCCTCGGCGCTGGGACTGTCCTCCCCAATCACCAGCATGCCGTCCAACCTAAATTCCTCCACACTCGTACCGATTATTTCCTCCAGTGTAAGTATGCGAGTCGTTGCCTTGCAACCCACGGCATTCCCCTCCCTGTCGAAGCTTGACCATTCAGTTAACTATATGCACGTTGCAACCCAAACTTGCCACGGAATCGCTCCGGGGTTGGATACTTAAATATATTTGTCCGCGGGGTCATTTATGAATTAAGAAATGCTGTTTAAAATTCCGCCACAGGCGACCATCCTCCAGTCCCACACCCGTAAGGACAACACCTCCGAGATTATACCGGTTCACCAGCCACAGCCAGTGGGCCAGGGTAGAGTCGGTGGGCAGCCACACTTGGACCGCGCCATAGGAAAACTCCATGGCCTTGAACTCCTCGGAAAAGCCGGGCTTGCTGCGGGCCTTGCGTAGCAGCTCCAAACCTTCCCAGTGGCTGATGGGTTCTGTCCTTTGTGTGTCGGGGTCGTATCGCCAACCGCAAAGGGGCAAGCTAAGGAGGATGCGCCAGGGAGGCACCAGTTGGCGAAGACGCAGGATCCCTGCCCGCAAAAGGGACCAGGGGGGCAGCCCAGGGGCGGATCCCTCCTGGGGAAGCTGGAGTACCACCCAATCACCCTGGGCTAAACCCGTAAACACCGGCCCTTTCCGGCGGTGGGTGTATGTAACCATCAGTTGACGTTGTCTTTCGTTCAGGACCTGCCGTAGGCGGCCTAGGAAGGAAAGGATAAAGAACCTGGGGTTGGACAAGGAATCAACTAACACGGCCCTAGCCATCGTCCGATGACAAAGCCGGGAGATCTCCTGCAGAAGCTCCTTGCGCCGTCGCCACCGCACAAAAAGAGGAAACTGCTCATCGATGCAAAGTTGCAGATAGACCCCAAGATCCTGGTCTAGGGCAAGGCGCAAGAGTTCTTCCTTCGGTTTTTCACCAGAGGAAACCGGCAGAAGCAAACCCGTAATCTGCGGGGCGTTTTCCGTCAGTCGGCTGAGCAGACGAGGCCCAACGGGATCCCCATAGGTCAGTATATGGCGGCAAGGGATAATCAGCCTACGGCCTCGGTAAAGGCCGGCGCGGGTCACGCGGCGATTAGTCTCCTTCAGCCCGACGATCCCGATTCCCCATTGCCGCGCGATACTGCCTAAGGTCACATCCTGGGTAATAGTATGGATATGAAAGGGAGGTGGTGATTTTAACAGGGAGAACACCATGGGCCCAGCGATCCCATCGGCCCTGAGTTTAAAATCCCGTTGGAGTTCCTTCACAGCTCCAGCGGTCAAGGGACCATAATGTCCATCGACCCCATTAAGGGCATAACCCCATTGGATCAGCTGCTCCTGGAGCCAAACCACATCGGTCCCCCGCATCCCCTCTTTCAGGATGCGCCGGCCGGGCTCTCTCTGTATCCAAGACATAGCCATCTCCCCAAAAGGTTGGTCTATGTCTGTATATATTCACCGACTCCGCTAAGAATGCTTGTTGGATTTGGGAAACACGGTCATGAAAACACGGGCACGCTAGCCCACGCCCCTGCGGGGCAAACTTCACCCCAGGGCACAACAAGAGGAGGAAAACACTAAGAACGGCCAAGAATCAGCTGACGCCAATTCTCCGATCGAGGTACTTAAGCTCTACGGTCTCCGTGAGAACATCGGCATAGGTGTAGGACATCCGTTGCACAGGACTGCCATCTTCCAAGCGAATCACAAACAGATTAGGATAAGTCTTCTCCAGAATACCTTCCGCTTCCAGGATCTTTTTACGTCCCCGGTTAGCTCTCAATCGAATGGGCTTTCCTACGTAGTTCTGCAAATCATGGCGAATTGCCTGAAGAGAGTTAACCTTTGCTGTCACTTGATCACCTTCTTCTCCACGTAGTCCCCTATATGATACCACAGGTGGTGCCCCATGTCAATAAACTAGATAATGTATCACATAGACAAGCAGACTGTCAAGAAGCAAGTGCCCAATTATTATTGAAAAACCTTACGATTGTGCCGCTCTATCCCCGTAAGTACCGAAGAATTTCACACAGAAGAACCACTGTTCCACTTGCCAAAGGGGAAAAATGGCTTTTTCCAAATGGGAGGTCACAGGAAAACCAGGGCTTGTCCCCGTTTATGACCCTTTACCAGTGATTGTGTAAACCCCGGGCCCGAGGGTCTCCCTCCCATTCCTCCACCGTAGGAGCTAACGGCAAGGGACAGGAGGGAAACAGACTAGATCCCTTCGAAGAAAGCACGGATGCCCCGGTAGAGGGCTGCGGCTGCCTGCTGTCGCTTTCGGATGCAAGTGGTCATCTTCTCTGTGGAGGCATCGGCTAAGGACATGGTTTCCACAATGGCCCCGGGTACTGGGATCAGGTGCAGAAGGTCCATGGTGGCTACATGAAGCCCCAGATCCCTAAGCTGAAGGTCAGAAACAAGCTCTTGATGCATGGCGGAGGCAAAGCGGTGGGATTCCAGATCCCCCCGGTGGTACCCCCGGATGCCCGGGGCATCACTTTGATGGATGATGATCAAACACTCCACCCCTGCCTCCAGGAGCGTGGATTGTCGGGCCTCCGGTGTCACCGCGGAATCGGTCTTGCGGGTGAGGACTACGGTCCCCCCGGCCAACTCCAACATGATGGACAGGCGCAGGGCCACATCCAGATTCACATCCTTCTCCAGCACCCCATTGGGTCCCACCACTCCGTAGTCCGCTCCGCCGTGGGCAGGATCAATAGCGATTATTCTACCGAACAGGGCCGGCTCGATGCGGCTGAGGATGTATCCTTTCTCTTCTTTTTGGTAGTTGATACCGAGGCTTGCAGCCAACAGCCCAATCTCCACATACACGTTGTTATCAATCAGTTCCACTCCGGATTCGGGCAGCCAATAGCCATTTACAATCACAAGGTTGCGCTCTCCTCCCATAGGTTACCTCCTAGCGTCAAACGGCTCTCATATCACTATATGCGCCGTTTACAAAAAGCGGGAGGAGAAATCCTTCTATGGGGTGGAAGTAACCTCCGGTTCTGCCCGTTGAGGCACCTCTCCGGCCTTAACCAAGGCATACTTGGCCGCTAGGGGACCAATGAGCTCATAAATGAATACTGCCGCCAAGGTGGTGGTCATGATCACATCAGCATACTGAGGCAGCCGTTCGAAGGCCACAATAGCCAAACCAATAGCCACACCGGCCTGGGGCAGCATAGCATATCCCAAGTACTTGCGCACCGCCTCGGGGGATTTGGCAAGCCAGGCTCCCAGGTAATTACCCAGTATTTTCCCGAAGCTGCGGGCCAGAACATAACTGATCCCAAGCAGGCCCACTGCACCCAAGGCACCGAGCTGGAGTTTAGCCCCCGCCAGGGAGAAAAAGAGGATGTAGATGGGTTGTTCCACCGACTCCAAGGCTTCAAACATGACCCGGGGTCTTTTGCCGAGATTGGCGATGACCGAGCCCGCCACCATAGCCGCCAGCAGCAAAGACAAGCCGAAAAGTTCCGCCACTCCCCCCACCAACAGGGCAAGGCCCAGCACAAAGGGCAACACTTCGGTCCGGTGCTGCAGTCGGTCCAGAACCACCACCCCCAACAGACCCGCGCCCACACCAAGCAAAGTGGACAGGAGAATCTCCAAGAAGGGAGCGGCCAGAGAACTAACGTTCAAAGCAGAACCGCCCAAGGCGGTCTCCACAAAGCTCATGACTATACCAAAAAGGACAATGGTGAAGGCGTCATCCAGGGCCACCACCGCCAGCAAAGTCCTAGTAAAGGGCCCCTTGGCCTTCAACTCATGGATCACCGCTACGGTGGCCGCGGGTGCCGTGGCCGCAGACATAGCCCCCAGTAATGCGGCCAGGGCCCAGGAACCACAGGCCAGGTACGTGCCCAAGGTGACTAACCCAAAGGTGACCAGCATCTGCACCCAAGTGATGGTAATGATCGCATTGCCCAGCTTCTTTAGAGAGCGCACCGTCAACTCGCCGCCAATGGCCAGGGCAATTACCGCCAGGGCCAGCCCCTCAATGGGCTGGAGCAGCTCCGTAATTTCAGGGGTGAGCACCCGCAGACACGAAGGACCCAGCAACAGTCCGACAATAACCCAACCGGTGATGCTGGGTAGATGGACCCTGTTGACCAATTTACCCCCAAAGAGGGCCAAGATCATCAATACACCTGCAGCTGCCAACATCAAGACCTCAACTCCATCTTTCTATATGATTTCAGACATAGTAATCGGCTTCGTCTGACACACACCAAGACATAGATAAACACACATGTATATTTATACAAATATACAGGCGTAGTAACCCTAAGAAGTGTCTATCAGGTTGATGCTAGGAATGGAAAGGAAGCATGGGTTGTTTCCATTGACGATGAACCTGGCAACCTGAAACCAGGATTGGCAAATTCACTAGTCGGCTACGGCCCGCGAACTTCCGCTGGACAAGCACAGCTCAGATGTCTATCCAGGCCGTTCTTTTTATTGGGGAGTATAAAACAGCGGCGGAAAAATCGTTCTGTCGGGACATAGTCGGCACAGGAGAGAGAATCCCACCACTGGACACCATACCTGTCGTAAGCTTTGGGGGAAAGTAGACCTACTCTCCTATTCCTGCTCGTGCCATTCGTGACCGCTCAGCCCCTTCGCGAAAAGTACAGGCACGGTGAAGGCCACCGCGGTGTCCGGTTCATCCAGGTCCCCGACGTAGTTTTCCACGATCCGGATGGCTTCTTCTACTTGCTGTTCCTCGATCACCGTCATGATCGTCCGATGTTCCTTTGGCGCTCCGGCGGTGAGGTGGCTTAGTCTTCCGAACAGAGGCAATCGCTCAGGGATCAGCTCACTTAAGCCGTGGGTGTTAAAGACCGTCGCACCCTTGATGCCGGCCTCCACGAAATCGCTTAGGATATCGTGCAACACATCAGTTCGGGAAAGCGTGATGAAAAGCACTTGCATAAAAATGCCTCCCTTTGCCCTATTTGTCCCCTGTAAACCAAGGACCCTGTAAGAACACGGAAAAACCACCGGCAACTTCCGCTACCACCAGCATAACAACGTTAGTATATCACATTCCATCGCGGGGTACCACTCTCCCCCACCCTTTGCCCTTCAGACATACAATTAAACTTACAGGATTTGTCCAATGCCCAGTAGCGTGGCAGGGAGGTAAAACAAGAGGAAGACAAGAAGCAACACAGGGGCCAAATTCAGGGCGCAGGCGCGCCCTGATTCGGATATTAGACAAATTCTGTAATGCGCACACCCAACTGTTCGCCGGCCACCACCACTTCGCCCCAGGCCACCCTTTTACCGTTGATCAAGATCTCCGCGGGTTCGCCCTCCAGGCGATCCAGTTCCACAATGGAACCTTTACTCAGGGCCAGAATCTGGGCCATGGTCATCTCTGTCCGCCCCAGGACCACCTTCACATTCAGCGTAGTATCCTTTAACACCTGGAAGTCGAACTGGGTTTCTGATTTCTGCTCCTCTTCTTCGGCAAAGAATCTCACCGGCTCCACCGGCTTGGGTTCTGGAACCTCTGGTTTCTGGGGTGGCGGTTCCGGACTAGCTTCCTCCCCTAACCCCCCCAACAATTCATCGGTCATGGCCATGGCGGACTCGATGGGAATCACCATAACCATGGTACTGGCCAAAAGATCACCAATGGTCATCTCAAACCGGATCCGCACCACGCTGTGATCACTGCTAAAGTTTGCAAAGAAGCCACTCCCGCCCCGCACCATGTTCACCTGCACCGCCGGGGGCGAGATCACCACCCTTGTAGAAAAGAACTGGGACATGGCAGTGGCAGCGGAGCCCATCATCTGGTTCATCGCTTCCCCCAAGGCGCTGAGGGCCAGCTCGTCATTTTCCAAGTCCTCGGAAACCTCCTCGCCGATCATGAGGGAAGCAATCAGTCGAGCATCCTCCTGCTTGAGGATCAAGATGTTGGAACCGGTCAGTCCCGCAACGTAATTGATCTCACAGACCAAACAAGGTATGGGAAACTGTTCCTCCAGCTCAGCGAGATTCACCAGCTCCACATCGGGGGTGGTGATCAACACTTCTTCCTGGAGGATCTGCGACAGGGCCGTGGCGGCAGATCCCATAGCAATATTCCCGATTTCTCCCAATATGTCCCTGTGTTGGTCCGTTATTTCGTACCTATTCATCGGTTTCCCCTTCCCATATGCCAATAATCTTACCGGCCAGCCGCCTTTTATATACTCCCGGTACCGCCAGGAACTTGGGCAGGCCGGCAATGCGTACAAGGGATGGTTGATCAAGATCGCCCAGCAAAATGACGTCACCCTTCTCCAAGGCCTTCACTTCGGCCAAGGTAAGGCGCGCCTGCCCTAACTCCAATTCCACCGGTACCCGCACGTTGGCCAGTTCCGTTGATTCTAAATCCTTCGCTTCCACGGAGGAAACACTGCGGGTCTCTCCCCGGTATCCCCGCTGCAGGCGGGGAATGATCCCCTCCAGACTGCTATAACCCATAAAAAAGTTCAGGATCCCCTCATGGTGACCGGCCTGCACTGCCAGGGAGGCTAAGATCCCCATTTCCTCCGGTGCGTTTAGCTGCAAATATTCACTGTTGGTCTCAATACTCTGCAGAGCCGGCTGCATATTCACAACGTCCCGCCACGCATTGGGGAAATCCCGCTGCAGAATCGTATTGATCAGGTAGCGCAGGACCCGCAGCTGAATATCTGTGGGTTCAGTGCGCTGATCCACCGCTTCCCCTGGTCCCCCACAGAGGATATCAAACAGGACCAGGCCGATGTCAATACCCATCTCCATCATCGCGACACCGGGCAAAGGATCGATTTCGAAGGCGGCCACGATACAGGGATTCGGAATGGACCGCAGAAACTCATCGTTACTCAACTGCTCCACTGACACCACCCGGCAGGTAACCCGGGTACGGATCAGCATGGACAGGCTGCTACTCAGGCTCCTGCTCAATTGGTCAAAGATCCGCTCGATACTACGAATCAAGTCCTTGGAGAATTTGTTGGGCTGTTTGAAGTTGTAGGGCACCACATCGGGGAGCCGTTCCGCCACAGTCCCTTCCGATAGCTGACCAATTAGTTCATCGATTTCCTTCTGACTTAATACTTCACTCACAACACTGTCCCCTTTGCGTCAAACTACCTGAGTAAGCCGCTCAACTGGGCATACAAGGCCCGTCCGATCCCCAAATCGCCTCGGAGGGCAAATTCATCGGCCAGGCGCTCATCAAGCCAGGTCTCATAGATCTCCATGGACAACCCACGGTTGATCAGGCCGCCCTCCGGAATGGTTTTGCGCATTTCCTTAAGGAGCAGACGATAGAACATGGCCTCAAACTCCTGGCAGGCCTTTTTCAGCTGAGTAGCCTCTTCATTCCTCAACCCCGCGGAAACAGCACGAATCTCCATCGTCCATCCCCCTTAGCGAATCTCCAGCTGGCCGTACAAAGCCCCGGCGGCCTTGATCGCCTGCAAAATGGCGATAATATCCCGGGGACTGGCACCCAGACCGTTCAGCGCCGCCACCACATCCTGGATGGTGCTTCCCGATTGCAGCACCGTCATCTGACTCTGGGCTTCGGTGGCCGTAATCTGGGTGTCTGGTACCACCACCGTCTCCCCATCGGAGAAGGCCGGCGGCTGCACCACCCCGTACTCGGTCTGGATGGTCACCTGCAGGTTGCCGGCGGCCACCGCCACTGGCGCGATCCGCACATGTTCACCGACCACCACAATACCGGTGCGCTCATCCACCACCACTTTAGCCACGCTGTCGGGGTTGACCTCCAGCTGCCCCAGGTCCGAGATGAAGTCCACGATCCGGTAATCCTCGTAGGCCGGCGGGATAATCACCGCAATGCGGCTTTGATCCAGGGCCAGGGCCGTGTCGGGGGTGAAGGTCCGGTTCAAGACCTCCGCTACCCGAGCGGCGGTGGTAAAATCAGCATTCTCATTATTCAATACCAGAATCAAGTATCCTCCTGCATCTAGCTGTGGTGTGGCACCGGGAACCTGCACCAGACCCCCACCGGGGACAACCCCCACCGTGGGATGGTTCCGGGCCACGGAAGCTGTGGGTCCCGTGGCGGAAAAGCCGCCGACGGAGACAGGCCCCTGGGCATAAACGTAAACCTCTTCATCATCCCCCATCAGGGGTGTCAAAAACAGAATGCCGCCGGCCAAACTCCGGGCATCACCGATGGAGGACACGGTGACATCAATCCGGTCCCCCGGGCGACTAAAGGGGGGTAGCTCGGCGGTGACCATCACCAGGGCCGCGTTGCGGCTAGGTACAGCATCCGCGGAGATGCCAAAACTTTTGAGCAGGTTGCTCAACACTTCGGAAGTGGGGCTTCGGTTGGAATCCCCGGTACCGGCCAGACCGGTCACCAAGCCCACCCCCACCAACTGCTGGGGATGAACCCCTTCCACCCGCAAAATGTCCTTCAGCCGCACGGTGGGGCCTGGGGAATCGGCGGCCTCGATGAAACCGGCATTGAACAGTAGGCACAAACTACACAAGATGGCAAGCAGCTTCAACACAAATCCCTCCTGTTAGAACAGCCACTGAAACAGCCTCGTTAGAATCCCTGGTTTTTGTTTGTCTCCCACTACGCCGAACCCCTCGTAGCTGATCTCCGCATCGGCGATCTGGGTAGACAAAACCTGATTATTCCCATCGATATCATCGGGACGGACCACGCCCCGGATGTAAATCTGCTGATTTTCCCCGTTCAAGGTGAAGGAATGCTTCCCTTCAATTACAAAATTGCCGTTGGGCAGGCGTTCCACAATCTGGGCAGTAATCTTCGTCTGCAGGGAACTACCCCGAGAGGTGGTCCCCCGACTGCTCAGATCATCGCCGCCGCTGGCCCGCAGCAGGGGGATAAAATCCAACAGGCCCAATCCCGGACCGATCCCCACGGAACCCTCCTTCCCCGATTGGGTGGAGGCCGTCTGGGTAGCCTGGGCCTGTTCCACCACCACAATCGTCACCAAATCCCCTTCCTTGTAGGCCTTACGATCCCGGAGCAAACCGGCAAAGAAGGAAGCATGGCTCACCTGGGAAAAGACGAACAACCAAACAAGAATCATGGCACTAGCAAGGCGCGCCTTTCGCATCGTCATACCCCCTTTACCATAATGGACACCACCCGGCCGGGACCCACCACCTCCGCAATGATCACCCGCCCCGACTGGGGATTTGCCACCTCAATCCAATCACCAATGTAACCATCCTGTAAAGACAACACTTGGGTTACGGCCCGCACATTACCATAGATGCTTTCCAGGGTCACCACTTGGTTGGCCACCACTTCGGGAATGGGCTCCACCAGCTCCCTGGTGAGCACCGTCCCTGGGGTGACCCAGCGCTTCACCCGCATTCCCACCAGGTCTTCCAAGCCTTCGAAGGGCATCCCCGGCAGGGTGAAATAATCCCGTTCCACCAACACCAAGCGTTCGGGCTCCAATACCTCGTGTTTGGAGTGAAAATCCGCCACCGCCACCACCGACACGGGTAAAGTCACCCGGAAGGAAACCACCACCCGTCGGTACATGACCCCGTCGATGAGAATATCCACGGGCACCCCCATGGTCCGGGCCAAAGAAGGCAGTCCGGCAGGGACCAACTGCACCTCCCCTGCGGGCAAAGACAGATCCGTCACGGCACTACTCAGTTCCCACTGGGCCTTTGGATAGGGGGCTAAGGCCTCCTGCAGCACCCTTTGGGCAAGTCCCAGAAGCTGTTCCCCTGCCAAAAGCTGGGACCGGGTGGTCACCTGAAAGGTGGACGGTACCACAAGCTCCAGCTCCCCCAGGGGAAGCTTAGCCTGCTGCAGACGCATTCGCAGCAGACTCAGGGTCATGGTCCGGCGCTGGCCCGGAAGGGGGGCTTCCCCGAGGTACACCGCCCGCAGGAGGGCCAGTGTTTCCGGGTCCGCTCCCCCTATCTCCGCAATGTCCCCAAGGTAAATCTTGCTGCCGGATACTTCCACCTGTTCTGCGATCTCAATGCGGATCTGGCCCGCCGTCGCCGGCAAGCCGTTAAGGAGCACTAACAGGAGAATCAGGGGAAAGATCCGTACCATGGGTATTCACCTTATCTTCTTAAGTTGTTTGCGGTCTGCAGCATCTCATCAGAGGCCTGGATGGCCTTAGAGTTCACCTCATACGCCCGCTGGGCGGTGATCATGGCCACCATTTCCTCTACTACCTTCACATTGGACATTTCCAGGTACCCCTGGGCGATGGTCCCAAAGCCATCAAGTCCCGCAGTACCATAGATGGGCTCACCGGAGGCGGGAGTCTGCTTGAAGAGGTTCCGGCCAATGTTCCGCAAGCCCGCCGCGTTCATGAACCGTACCAGGGTGATTTGCCCCACTTCCACCGGTACCCCATCATCGGAGGTCAGCACAGAGACGGTCCCGTCGGTGCTGACGGAGATATCCAGGGCGTTGGCGGGAATCTGGATCTCCGGCTCCAGCACAAAGCCGTCGGAGGTCACCAACAGACCATTGCTGTCCACCTTGAAGGCTCCGTCCCGGGTGTAGGCGGTGGAACCGTCGGGCAAGGTGACCTGGAAGAAGCCTTCGCCTTCAATCACCAGATCCAAGGGGTTATCGGTCTGTTGGTAGTCCCCTTGGGTGAAGATCTTCTGGGTGGCCACCGGCCGCACACCATGACCCACCTGGATGCCTGTAGGGATCTGGGCCCCCTGAACCACCGGGGTTCCACCGTACCGCACCGTCTGGTACAGCAGGTCCTGGAAGTCCACACGGGCCTTCTTGAAGCCGGTGGTGTTCACGTTGGCCAGGTTATTGGCGATGGTGGCAATACTCAGCTCCTGGGCAGTCATTCCTGAACCGGCAATCCATAATGAGCGCATCATAGGGCATTACCTCCTATAAATTGATTTCTTAAGATACCTTTCCAATTTCCACTGCATGTCCTAAGACTTCATCCTGGGCGGTGATCATCCGCTGGGCCGTCTCATAGGCCCGCACGGCACTGATCATCTTCACCATTTCCTCAATGACACTAACGTTGGTCTGTTCTAAAGACCCCTGAACCACCATGTAGTCCTGGGCCCAAGTTACCCGTTCTGAGGCACCGGTGGCATAAAGGCCATGACCCTCCGGCTGCAAGTCCCCAGGGGGAATACGCACAATCTGCAGGCGGGCCACTAGGTCGTCCCCCTGGGTGATCTCCCCCGCGGTGCTCACCTGGAAGGTACCCGGTTCCAGGTAAATATCCCCCTGCTCCCCTTGGACCCGGTAACCTTGCTTGGTAACCAGCAACCCCTCCGCGGTAAGGGTGAAGGCTCCACAGCGGGTGTAACGCAGGCCCCGGGGAGTTTGGACCACAAAGAACCCCTCCCCTTCCAGGGCAAAATCCAGACTGTGGCCGGTGTCCACCAGGGAACCCTGGCTAGTGTCCACGAAGAGCTCCTGGGCCACCACTCCCGTGGGCAGATCGCCGATATAGGTGGTACGGGTGCCATCATTCCGATGGACCGCTTGGCCCAGGCTGCCCTGCTGGATCAACAGTTGCCGGTGAAAACCGTCGGTGGACGCGTTGGCCAGGTTGTGGGCCAGTACATTCATCTGCACATCCCCCAAGACCATGGCACTGGCCACCGTATAAAGACCACGGATCATCTAACACACCTCCCCTCCCAGCGTGCACTCCTCATCACTAAGCAGTTCTTTAAGCCTCATAATGGCTCTGGTATGCAATTGGGACACTCTCCCTTTGGAGATCCCAAGGACCTCGCCGATTTCACTCACCGTCAGCTCTTCGTAGTAATACAAAGACAAGATCATCTGGTCCCTTTCGGGAAGGGTGCTGATGGCCTGGGCCAAACGCTGGTTTAGCTCCTCTTCGATCAGTTCCTCCTGGGGATTGGCCGCTTGCTGGTCCGGGATCACATCGGCCAGGGGACCTCCGTCCCCGTCGGGGGAATTGATCATAGCTTCCAACGACAGCATCATGGTGGAAGCGGCCTTCTTCTGAAGATCATACAGTTGATCCAGATCGATCTTTAGGAACTTGGCCACTTCCTCATCGGTGGCCTGACGACCGTATTGGTTGTCCAGCTGGGTATAGGCCCGCTCCATGGCCTTAATCTTCCGCCGGAGGCTATCGGGCAGCCAATCTTCCGAGCGGATCCCGTCCAGCATGGCCCCGCGGATCCGCTTGGAGGCGAAGGTGGAAAACAGCACGCCGTGACTGGGATCGTACCGGTCCGCAGCTTCCAACAAGCCCAAGTAGCCGTAGCTGACTAGATCGTCAACCTGCATGTGGCTGGGCAGGCCGATAGCCAACCGTTCTGCGATCCGGCGTACCAGGGGGAGATGCTCTTCAATAAGTTGTTCCTTCTGCCGCTCCCGCGGACTTTGCACCTTGTATGCTTCGATGTGTTCCCTCGCAAACATGCCAATCACTTCCTTGCCTTTCAACCTTCAAGTTTGACCATCCCCACCACTTCCAACTGGGCCCGGGGGTCAACCTCCCCAAAGGAGAGGACCACCAGCTGGGGAACCATCGGTTCGATGATCCGCCGGAAGGTCCGTCGGACCATCGGCGAAGTCAGCACCACCGGGGGATAACCTCCGGCGGCTAGCTTCTGGATCTCCTGCATGAGGCGGTGCATCAGCCGGTGGACAAACTGGGAATCCACGGTGCCTCCCTCCTGGGCCTCCTCCCGGAGGACCTCTTCCAAGGCGGGATCTAACCGTATCACCCGCAGGATCCCATCGGGGCCCACGTAGGTGTCGGTAATCTGCCGGGCCAAGGACTGACGCACCAGTTCCGTCAAAGTCTCCAGGGAATCGGCGGTGGCGGCATGATCCGCCATGGCCTCCAAGATACCCACCAGGTTGCGAATACTGATCCCTTCCCGCAGCAGATTCTTCAGTACCCCTTGGACTTGTCCCACATTCAAAAGACCAGGCACCAGTTCTTCCACCAAGGGCCCATGCTCCTCCTTGACACTGTTCAGCAGTTTTTGTACGTCACTGCGGCTGATCAATTCATGGGCATGATCCTTGATCACCTGGGTGACGTGGGTTACCAGTACCGTGGAAGCATCCACCACAGTACAACCCAACGCTTCGGCTTCTTCCCGCTGGTCCTCTTCGATCCACACCGCGGGCATCCCAAAGGTGGGATCCTTCACCTGTTCCCCAGCTAGCTCCACCGGCCCCCCGCAGAGGGCCAGGAACCGCTGGGGACGAAGTTCGCCTCCGGCCACCTTGGCCCCGTAGATTTTGATTACATATTCATGGGCCCCCAATTGTACATTGTCCCGGATCCGGATCATGGGAACCACCATACCCAGCTCCAAGGCACATTGCTTCCGGACGGCCCCAAACCGGCCCAACAGATCGCCACCCTGCTGTTCGTCGGTGAGGACCACTAGTCCGTAGCCAATTTCCAGTTCCAGGGGATCCACCTTGATCATGTCCAGCACGTCCTCTGGGGTGACGATTTCCGCCCGCTGGAGTTGCTCCTGGGCCAGTTCCTGCTGCTTTTGCTCCTCTTCCTGCCTAGCCATATTAGTCATCTGATAAGCCAAGAACCCCAACATCAGCCCCAACACCATGAAGGGCACAAAGGGCATGCCGGGCACCAAGCTGAAGGCCAAAAGCACTCCCGCGGCGATTCCCATGGCCTTGGGCTGCCCGCCCACCTGCCCGATAACCACCTCACCCAGGTTGCCCGTGGAGACACTGCGGGTAACGATCATACCGGTGGCGGTGGCGATGAGCAGGGCGGGCACCTGGCTGACCAATCCGTCTCCCACCGTAAGCAAGGTATACTTCTTAATGGCCTGGTCCACCGTCAGGCCCCCCTGGACCACACCGATGATCAGCCCACCGACAACGTTGATAAAGGTAATCACGATGCCGGCGATGGCGTCACCCTTCACAAACTTGCTGGCTCCGTCCATGGCTCCGTAGAAGTCCGCTTCCCGGGCCACCTCTTCCCGGCGTCTTCTGGCCTCGTCCTCCCCAATGAGACCCGCATTGAGGTCCGCATCGATACTCATCTGCTTGCCGGGCATGGCATCCAACGTAAAGCGAGCCGCCACTTCCGCCACCCGTTCGGCACCCTTGGTGATCACGATGAACTGAATAATCACCAGAATCAAGAACACCACAAAACCTACGACATAGTTACCCCCCACCACGAAGTTCCCAAAGGCATTGATGATCTCCCCGGCATAGCCCCTGAGGAGAATCAGCCGGGTGGAGGAGACATTGAGGGCCAGGCGAAAGAGGGTAGCCACCAACAACACCGGGGGAAAGGCGGAGAAGTCCAAGGGCCGTTTCACATTCATGCTGATTAGCAACAGCACCACCGCAAAGCTGATATTCCCCGCCAAGAGCAGATCAAGGACAGCGGGTGGTAAAGGGATCACCATCATTACAACGATCCCCACGATCCCCACCATCATGATCACATCTTGGTAATCCCGCAGCCCCTTCTTCCCGTTCACTTGCCCATTCCTCCCTACAAAACCTTACCCTTCAGCCGATAGACAAAGGCCAACACCTCGGCCACCGCCTGGAACAGCTCCTCGGGGATCATGTGATTGACCTCTACCGACTGGTACAACGCCCGGGCCAAAGGCGGATTCTCCATAATGTACACATCGTGCTTCTTGGCGATTTGCTTGATCTTTTCCGCCACATGACCCTTGCCCTTGGCCACCACCACCGGAGCAGGCCGCTGCTTGAGGTCATAAAGCAGAGCCACCGCAATATGGGTGGGGTTGGTGATGACCACATCGGCATGGGGCACCATCTGCATCATTCGGCGGGTGCCCAACTCCCGCATCCTGCGGCGGATGCTGGCCCGCACCACGGGATCCCCCTCGGTCTGTTTCAGTTCTTCCTTCACTTCCTCTTTGGTCATCTTCAGGTTCTGGGTGAATTCCCACCGCTGGTAGGCATAGTCCAGCAGGGCTAGGGCCACCAGAATCCAGCCCAGACGTACCCCAAGCTTTAACACCCACTGGCCAAAGAAGACCAGATTCTGTTCCAAGGGCTTACCCATGCTCGCCACAAACAGGGGGTAATCCCTTCTAATCTGCACAAAGGCCACCGCGGCCAAAAGGATCAACTTGGCGAGGGATTTGATCAACTGGATCAAGGCCCGTTTGGAAAAGATCCGTTTGAAGCCTTCCACGGGGTTAATCCGCTCCAGCTTCGGAGCCAATCCCCCGGGGTTATACATAAACCCCACCTGCACCAACTGGACCGCAATCCCTGTACACAGACTCACCAAGAAGACCGGTAGCAACATGGACACCAAACCCTGCACTGTAGTCTCGGCCAAAGCACCAACACTGGCCGCATCTACCCTTTGATCCCCCAGGGTAAACAGCCATCGGTGGAAAAACTGGTACACCCCCCGCCCCAGGTGATCTCCCCATAGATGAAAACCAGCAAAAAGGACCAGGACACTGGCGGCCACGCTTAACTCTTGACTTTTGGCCACATGACCCTTTTTCCGGGTATCCCGTTTTTTCTTCTCCGTCGGCTGTTCCGTTTTCTCCGCAAACAGCTGCAAATCCCACCGCAAGGGTGCCATGGTCCTAGCCTCCCAAAGCAAGCACAACTTCCAACAACATCCGGCCCATGAACTCGAAGACCCCCCGCAATAGGCCGGCAAAATAGGGCAGGGTGAAGAATACCATCAACAGGCCCAAGACGATCTTGATGGGAAACCCCAGGATAAAAATGTTAATCTGGGGCACCGCCCGGGCAATAATCCCCGACAAAACATCCGCCACGAAAATGGCCGCCATCACCGGAAAGGCGATCTGCAGGCTAATCTTGAAAAGCTGGTAGATCAACCGTCCCAACCCATCGGCCATGGAGGCCCACACCCCACTGGGGGGCGTAAGCAGGGGCAACAGCTCGAAGCTTTCGGCAATCGCCCGAAAGATCCACTGGTACCCATCGGTAGCCAGTAAAATCAAAACCGCCACCAGATAATACAACTGGCCCAAGGGGGCAGAGCGGGCATCCACCTGGGGACTGAGGATCTCCGCCATCCGAAAGCCGATGGGCAGATCGATGAAAGTACCAGCCATCTGCATAACCAAGAAGAAGAGGAGCACCACAAAGCCGATACTAATCCCAATCAGTGCCTCCTGCACGATGGCCTGGACAAGATCCGTCCAGTGGGCGGGCACCGGCCTTTCCAGGGAGACGATGGGGGCCAGACACAAAGCCACCGTCAAGGTCACCCAGATTTTCACCACCGTGGGCACCGTCCGGCCACTGAGCACCGGCGTGCCGGCCAAAATCCCAGCGGTACGGGTAAAGACCAGGAAGACATGGTTTAGATGAAGCTGCAGATCCATCGCCCTTCCCCCTTAGAACAACCCCAACCAGACGTCCACCCAAAGGCGGTGCACCAAATCCAGCATAATCCGCAGCATCCAAGGACCCAGAAATAGCAAGGTGAGCAAGATCGCCAGGATCTTGGGCACAAAGACCAGGGTCTGTTCCTGGATCTGGGTCACCGCCTGGATGATGCTGATTACCAGGCCCACCAAAAGGCCAATCCCCAGTAAAGGTCCCGCCACCATGAGCGTGGTGGTGATGGCCTGTCGTGCGATGTTGATTACCCAAAGCTCGTTCATGCGGTCGCTCCTATCGTTGGTACGTCAAAAGCAAGGATCTAATCACCAGATTCCACCCGTCAGCCAGTACGAATAACAAAAGCTTAAAGGGCAAGGAGATGATCACCGGCGGGAGCATCATCATGCCCATGGACATCAAGGTGCTGGCCACGATCATATCGATGACCAAGAAGGGAATAAACAGCAAGAACCCCAGCTGAAAGGCCGTGCGCAGTTCACTGACCATGAAGGCCGGCACCAATACATAGGTAGGAACATCATCCTCATCCCATAATTCCTCGATCCCCGCCAGCTCCACAAACACCGCCAAGTCCTGCTCCCGGGTAAAGGAAAACATAAAGTCCCGCAAAGGCTTAACGGCGGCATCATAGGCCTCGGACAAACTCAGCTCCCCAGCCAGGTAAGGTTGCAGGGCTAGATCGTTAATCTCTTGACCCACCGGTGCCATGACGAAGAAGGTCAAAAACAGCGCCATACCGATAATCACCTGGTTGGGCGGCAGCTGCTGGGTGCCCATGGCACTGCGGACAAAGGACAAAACGATGACGATCCGGGTGAAGGAGGTGAGGGTAATCAACAAAGCCGGCGCCAGGGACAGTAAAGTGAGCACCCCTAGGATCTCCAGGGCCAAAAAGCCCTCCCGGGAACCCGGCTCCTCGATGAGGTCCAAAAGGGTCTCCGGCTGGGCAGAAGCCTCCTCCAATCCAATGGCCACACAAAGTCCCAAGGCCAGCAGAATCAAACTGTACTTGCCGATGGTCTTACGCATCTTCACGATCCTTCTTTTCTCCTTCAACGGGCACCGCATAAAGCAGCTGGATTTGCTCCTTGGTGTACCCGATCACCAATACCCGGTCCATAACCTCCACCACGCAGATGCCACTGCTGGGGCTAAGCTTCTGCCAGGCCACCACCTTCAGAATATCCCGCCGGAACTTGGCCTCCCCTTGGCTGTCCAGCAACCACTCCCGGGCCATCAGCAAAAACAGCAGGATCGCCAGCACCATCAACAGCTGGCGGAAGAAGCCTAGCTCCCCCTCCTGGGGAAACACCAGCGCCAAAACCAGGGCCAGCACCCCACAACCTCCCAAGATTAACCCTCTCTGCGGCAGCTTCACTGTTTTGTCCCCTTCTGCTCCTCTTGTCTTGTCAACGTGGTCCGGGAAATCCGGCAGGCTAGCCGGTTATCCAGTAGGAAGATCTCTCCTTCGGCGATCTGCCGCCCGTTGGCCTTGAGGGGAATGGGCTCGCCGGCTCCCCGGTTCAAGACGATCACCGAGCCGGTCTTCAGCTGGGCGATCTCCTCCAAGGTCAAACTGGTGGCCCCCAACTCACAGACTACCTCTACCGGTAGATCCACCATCTCTTCCCGTTCCACCAACCCGTCAGCCCCCTCCGGCGGGGCAAATTCCACAAACTTCACTGGGCGAATCTCCACTTGTGGCTTTCCCAACTTCCTTACCTACCTTCTATTGCACCGCAAATTCAACAAAGTACAGGTCGGCAATCATGGGCGTGGGCAAGATGCTGTTCAACCTGTCCATCAAGGCCTCCGCCACTTGCCGCAGACTAGCACTGCTACCAAAGTCGTCGTAGGTGCAATCCCTGATGTATAAAATCACGGCGTTGCGTAGGGCCGCCATCCGCTTCTCCACCATGTCAACGCCCTTCTTCTCGTACAACTCCAATTCCACCGCGAACCGGGCATAACCAATTCGGTCCGGCGAACCGAAGTTCACCATGAACTCACCCAACTTCACGATGGGACCGGTGGCGACGTCCCCCTTACCCGAGAAGGGCAAGGACACCTCGCCGAGGATGAGATAATATGCGAACAGGGCCGAGCCCACCGTCACCCCCACCGCAAGAAAGATGACGAGGACAACAAACCCCCAGCGTCCAGCCACTTTACTGGTCGTCTCCGCCACTGGCCGTCTCCTCCCCACTCAAGAGTTCTTCAATATCCAATCCATGGGCCTCCCACAGGGACTGCCGAAGGATGACAATATCCACCCGTCGGTTTTGCTGCCTGCCCTCGGGCGTATCGTTCGGCGCCACCGGCCGGTACTCCCCGTAACCCACTGCGGAAATCCGTTCTGGGTCAAAGCCTGTTTCCCCCAGCAGGTAGCGCAGTACCGTAGTGGCCCTAGCCGTGGACAATTCCCAGTTTGAGGGGAAGCGTTCGTTATTGATCGGTAGATTGTCCGCATGACCCTCAATCCGCACATGATTCGGCCACTGGGACAGGAAGTGGCTAATCTCGGCTAAGATCCCCAAGGCCTCGGGGGTTAAATCTGCTTTCCCCAGTTCAAATAACACGCTGTCTTTGAAACCCAGCACCAACCCCCATTCCTCCCGGTGAACACTGATCAATTCCTCCCAACCCCTAAGCCGCAGCAGATGGGCCAGTTCCTGTTCCACCTTCGCCAACTGCTCCCAATCCCTTTTCAAAAGGCCATAGAGCGTAGCAGAATAGTCGGCGGGGCCAGTGTCCATGATCTCCGCGGTCTCCTCAAACATCCCGGAGCTCCCGTCCATGATCCCAGAGCCAAAGAGGCTTTGGAATCCCCGGATGACGCTGTGAAACCGTTGCACATCCAAACTGGAAAAGCTGTACAATAAAACGAAGAAACATAACAACAGCGTCACCAAGTCGGAATAGGTCGTCAGCCAGTAATTGGGGGCGCTACGTTTAGGCAGGCCATTCCAGCGATCCCCGCGTCTCCCTTGTCCGTTCCGTTCCACCAGGGTCACTCACCTCCCGCCGCAGGCCAGCAATGACCTCCAAGGACTCCCGGAGGTTCCGGGGGTTTTCTCCCGCCTGCAGCCCCAACACCCCCGCGAAGATCACTTCCATGGTCTGGAGCCGCTCCTCCCCCCGGGCGGCAAGCTTGGTAGCCACGGGGCCGAACAGAAGGTTAGCCAGGATCAGCCCGTACAGGGTGGTAATGAGGGCCACCGCCATGGCCGGGGCGATGGACTCAGGATCCGACAGGTTCCCCAACATATTCACCAACCCAATGACAGTACCCAACATTCCGAAGGCCGGTGAATAGCCCGCCATGGTCTCAAAGACTTGACAATCCCCGCTGATCTCCTGCTTGGTACGCATGATCTCCGTCTCCAGGGTATACTCCAAATCCTCCCGGTCGGTCCCGTCCACCACCAGCATCACGCCCCGGCGCAGGAAGGAATCTGCAATATCATCCAGCTGCTCATCCAGGGCCAAAAGCCCGTGGCGCCGGGCCAGATCGTCCATCTGGATAATCTGGTCAATGATCTCCGTCACTTGGAAATTGTCCGGCCGCAGCACTGTACGGATGGCACGGGGGATCCGCTTCAGCTGTTCCCATGGGAAGGCAGCGGCCGTGGCCGCTAGTGTCCCTCCGACCACAATGACCGCCGAGGGCCAGTTCCAAAAGCCCCCAAAACCATCACTGGAGAGAATTCCACCCACGATAACGACAATCCCAAGAAGAAGACCGATTATGGTTGCTCTATCCAATGTCTACACCTCTTTGCGGGAGGACCCGCCCGAGGTCCTCCCACCAAACTACCGCTTGATGTTCAGGGTCTCTTGGAGCAGTTCATCCGATGTGGTAATCACTCGGGAGTTGGCCTGGAACCCCCGTTGAGTGGTAATCATTTCCGTGAATTCTTGTACGAGATCCACGTTGGACATCTCCAAATTCTCGGGGATGATCCGGCCCCGACCACCGGTTTGGGGTTCGCCCACCTGGGGAGCACCGGAGTTCAGACTCTGACTGAAGCTGGTGCCACCCACCTTGTTCAACCCGGCGGGATTGGGGAACATCGCCAAGGCCACCTGTCCCAGGATGATGGGGGTGTTATCCGCCAACACACCGATGAGACGACCCCGGTCATCGATGGTCAGTTGCTCCAACCGCTCGCTGGCACTGCCCCCGCCCAATCCCAGATGCCTGGGGTCAATGGTGATGTTCGTGGGGGCACCGGAAGTGTCAATGACGCCTCCCACCGCGTTCCAGCCCTGGACAAAACCTCCCGTCGCTGGATTGATCAGGTTGCCCGCGGCGTCAATATCGAAGGAGCCAGCCCGGGTATAGACTACTCCGTTGGGCTGGGCCACGATGAAGTACCCTTCCCCTTGGATGGCTAGATCCAGCATCCGGCCGGTGCTAGCCAGATCCCCCTGCTCGTGGATGGTGTCGATGCTGCTTAAGGCCACCCCTGTACCCACCTGCATGGGGTTTACACCACCCCGGTTGCCCGCCGGCTCATAGGCCGCCTGCAAGGTCCGGGCAAAGGTCTCCTGGAAGACCACCCGATCTTTCTTGAACCCGATGGTATTCACATTGGCAATGTTGTTACCAATCACATTTAGTTTTTGTTGATGCACCCGCATCCCCGTGACACCGGAATAAAGTGAACCTAGCATTGCGTCAACCTCCTTTGAAGTCAATGGGTAGCCTAAATCCTTCTGACTTAGGCTATAGGCTCTCCTCCAAAAGGGCCAGCCTAGCCGATCACCGCCCCATCGATATTGGTAAATACCCGTTGTTCTGCGTCTCCACCCTTGATCACCGTGATCACCTTGCGGTTCGTGACGCTAACCACCAGGGCCAGATCTTCAATCAGCACCAGGGGTTCCTTGAGCCCCTTGGCCGCCGCCTGCCCCACAGCGCTATCTAGCCGTTGCAACTGCTCCGGTGAAAGGGTAACGTTCCGTACCGCCATCCGGCGTTTGGCATGGGCGGAAAATTGCACCGTACTCTGGGGGTGCAAGGTCTGCCGGAGCACTTGCTCAAAGGATTCGGAAGCCCCACGGCCCGGCGCCTGTACCCCCACCTGCGTCCGTACATTACCGACTTTCTGGATCAAGGCAATGCCTCCTAACGGTTTTCCAACAACGCCACCACATCACTCAAAGCGTACTCTTTGCCGTCAATGACTAAGAATACCTTGCCCGCGTCGTAACGGAGGCCCTTCACCAGACCGCTGATCTCCTCATCCTGGGTTACCACCGTGACCTCGCGGCCTAGGAAGTGCATACCCAGCAACTTGGAGGAATCATACATAATCCGATTATTACTGGTGGACAACTCCTGCAGCGACTGGATAGTAGTCATGGCCAGAAACTGCTGCAAAAGCTCGGAGTTGTCCAACGGCTCAGTAGGATCCTGCATCTGCAGCTGGGTCAGCATCAGTCTCAAGAAATCCTCACCGGCCATGGCCGCGCTCTCCACAGTGGTCTGAGGTTGCCCTCCCGTTAGCCGATTGACCGCCGATACAGACATCATTCTCCCTCCCTACGCTAGCAAATTGATACTGGTGCCAACCAGTTGCCTGGTCGGTTTCCGGTGCTGTACCTGGGGCACCACCACCGCCAATCCGACAGTGGGCCAAGGTTCAGCAGAAAAACTCTGTCTATGCTGTTGACCTTGCTCCTGGTGCAGGAAAGCATCAAAGGAGGCCAAATCCACGCCGGCCCGGGTGAAGCTTTCCCTCAGTTCCGGCAAGCGCTCCTCCAAAACCTGCAGCAAGGCCGCCTCTTCCACCACAAACCGGCCGCTGATCCGGTCATTGGCCAAACTGAGAACCACCTTAATCTCCGCCTTGTCGGTGGCCAGTTTCAAATGGAAGGTCCGTTCCTCCCCCGCCGAGACCAGCTGGGCCGCCTGCACGATTTCCTCCACCAGTTCCTCTACCGGGAAGTTCCCTGGTTCACCGCTGGCCTTTCCTAAAGCCCCCTCCAGCGAAACCGCCGGCGTCCGGGAACCTGGAGATTGCAACGCTTCTGTTCCATAGGCAGGCTCCTGCAAAACCGGTTCGCTCCTCCGAACGACCTCCGGCCGGGCTCCCAGTGGTGTTTCATCCCGCCGGTGATCACCGGTCTCTTCACGGGCCGCAGGGTTTTGGTCCAGAAAAGTGACGACGGAAACGTCTTCCACCCAAGCCTCCTTCGCTTCCGTCCCCCCGATCAGCCGGGAGTTGGGCCTTTCTCCGGAGAAAGGCTGCTCCCGGGAACCGTGGGCTACGATCCTTTCCGCAGCCTTCGGTTCCACTTCGGTCACCACCGGCTGGGTGGTGTTTGCCTGCCCCATCGGCTCCACTACCCTTTGTTCCGGGATGACCCGGTCGGTAAACTGCTCCGGTTGGGGCACTTGCGCCGACGCCGGTGCCGTTCTCTGGCCCGAAGCGTCTTCCCTGGGTTGCTCGGTAGCCGGCCCGGACAAGGGTTGCGTTCCTTCTTCCAAAGGCCCTCTGGAAATCGCTCTGTCCAAGACTTGGGCTGGGGCCTGTGGGGGCACGTCCAACGTAGGCTCAAAGCCTCGGTCCCCCTGTGGTGTTGCCACTGGGTTTGATACGGCCCGGGGTGCTGGCTCCGGGCTAGGTTCCCGAACTATCCACCACGGCCCTTCTTCCCGAACCCTTTGCCCTTCCGGTTCCGCAGTCTGGACCTTTGCCAATTCCGGAGAGCTTATCTCCTCGGCGAAGCTTGTCTCCTCAATAAAGGCTACACCCTCTAAAGCTTCCGGTAAGAAGCGGCTCCTTTCCATCTCCAAAACCTGTCCGTTCTGCTCTGGAGTATCCTCGGAAGGGACGGTGTCCACCCGTTGGGATCCTCCCCTTGGCACCTCGATACCGGAACTTGTCTCCACCAGGACAGGAGTCTTCATGCGCACCGGTTGGGGTTGTCCTTGCTCTTCTTCCACGAAAACCAAAGGTTCCCCATGGGCTATGTCTTCCTCTTGTCGGGTGAGGTCCTCCACCGGGGTAAGATCCCGGGACCCAAGCATCATCAGAGGTATCTCCAGCGTTTTGGGAGATGGCACCACCTCAAAAACCACAGTAGCGGGCTCCTGGACAAGGACCCTCTCCCCAACTTCCCTAGGCCGTGTATCCTCCCTTTGGCCGCCAACGACGAGGTTGAAGGTTTCCCTATTCCTTGACACCGTCGAAACCAACAGTTCCCTTTCTAGGACTTGCTCCGGGAAGACCGAAAGATCCACCGGCCTTTGCACCCGCGGGGTCTCCTCCGGGGAAGCTACTTGAGAAGTCGAGAAGGCCTCCACCTCCGGGATGGTCGCTTGCCCCAAGGGTCTATGTGGCTGTGGATTGACCCGGATCCCTAGTTCCCGGGGTCCCGAGGGTTGACTGGACCGCAGCTCTCCGGGAACCCAGTGATTACGACGGGGTCTTTCTGGGGAAAGGGTAAACTCCCTTGGTCCAGGCGCTACCTCTACCACCAACCTCTCCCCTAGGGCTTGCCACAAGGAACCGGACTCCCACTCGGTTTTCTGATCCAGGATGGTTCCCTGTTGGACCATCCCACGGCTTCGGAGAAGATCTGGGGACTGGGAAGACTTGGGTACCAGCATCCCCTGGGGACCCTCCAAGGGAGTCTCCTTAGGCACCATGCCCGGTACCGATCCTTCCACCCCCTGGGTTAAGGGTGGCCGCTGTACCGTGGTCTCCCTTGACCCTTCCCCCACGGAATCTGGGAACAGGAGGCTTACCTCTTCCTCCCCTACGGACTGGACCCTGTCCAGTTCCAATTCCGTCCCTCTGGGGTCGACCGTGGGGAAGGTTTCCAGTGCCGGATCCCCGGCTCCTGCCAGTGGCATCTTTGGGGCTTGGGGGTTGCGCACCCCTTCCTCGGAGGGGGCTGTAAAGGCCACCGGCAGGTCACTAAGCATCTCGGGCCCATGGACAAAGGACCTGGGCTGTACCATAGCCTCCTTGGCAGATTGGACAGAAACTTGATCTCCAACACCGATGGGTTCAATGGCAACCCCTTCTCCTTCCTTGGCCGGCACCAACTCCACAGTCTCCAGGGGACTCATCCCTATGGGTACGGCCAGTACCGCCTGCAAGAGTTCCTTGGGATCCAGGGGTATCTCCTGATCCCCAGTAGCATTCAATCCCTTAATGGGCAACTTAAGCTGTTTCAAGGCCTGTTCCGGAGGCCTCTTGGCCTCACCCCGAACCAAAAGCTCCAAGATCCCAGCCAGGGTGGCTTGAAAGTGTTCTTTCGAAGTTTTAGTGGATTGTCCCGGTGCCAGCTGTTCCACCAGATTGTGTACTGACCCAATGGCCAGGGATAATTCCATCATTTTTCACCTCCTTTCCCTCTCAGTTCTCTTCTATCTACAGGTGTCCCACCAGGGCTTGTAGCTGCTGGTAGGTTTCCTCAAAGGGTATGGCTTCCTCTTGGTCCTGTTGCAGAAATCCGTTCAAGGGACCATACATCTCCACCGCCAAGTCGGTCTCCGGGTTGTTGCCCGGTTTGTAGGCCCCCACTTGGATCAAGTCCTCCACCTCGCGGTAGGCGGCCAGAAGCTTAACCACCTTGCGGGCATTGACCAAGTGTTCTTTACTGACCAGCTTCGGCATCAACCGACTGATGCTGGCCAGAACATCAATGGCCGGAAAATGGCCCTGTTCCGCCAGTCTCCGGGTAAGGACGATGTGTCCGTCCAGAATTCCCCGGGCTGTATCGGAGACGGGTTCGTTAAAATCGTCTCCTTCCACCAGCACCGTGTAAATCCCGGTGATACTCCCCCGTTCCGCCTTTCCCGCCCGCTCCATCAGCTTGGGCAGAAGGCTGAACATGGAGGGGGTGTAGCCCCTGGTGGTGGGAGGTTCCCCAGCACTGAGGCCGATTTCCCTTTGGGCCATGGCCAGACGAGTCACCGAATCCATCATCAAAAGCACGTCGGCCCCCTGATTGCAGAAGTATTCTGCGATGGTGGTGGCAGTAAAGCCGGCCTTCAGTCGAATCAAGGGGGGAGTGTCACTGGTGGCGGCTACCACCACCGATTCCTGGCCTGCGGCAAGCTGACTTTCCACAAACTCCTTCACTTCCCGCCCCCGTTCCCCCACCAGGGCAATGACCTTCACATCGGCGGCGCAATTCCGGGCGATCATTCCGATGAGGGTGCTCTTACCCACACCACTACCGGCGAAAATGCCGATCCGTTGGCCCTTACCAATGGTAAGTAGACCATCAATGGCCCGAACCCCTAAGGACAAGGGTTCATCAATAACCTCCCGGCTCAAGGGTTCCGGCGCCCGTCCGTTTACCGAACGCCAGGAACCGGTAAGGGGTCCTTTGCCGTCGATGGGGCGTCCCAAGCCATCCACCACCCGGCCCAAGAGGGCCTCTCCCACCTGGACCTTCAGGGGGCCGCCGGTGGCAATGACCCGACTGCCTCGCTTGATACCATCCATTTCAGCTAGGGGCATGAGCAAAATGCGCCCATCCCGAAAACCAACCACTTCCGCACCGATGGGCTCCTGGCCCTCGCCGGTTTCAATGAGGCAATACTCGCCTACCTGTACATCGGGCCCGATGGACTCGACAATGATCCCCACCACCCGGGTCACTCGCCCCAGACGGACGATGGGATCTACTTCCCTGATCCGTGAACGGTACTTGGTCAACAACTCCATAGCTAAACTCCTACGCCGTCTCAATCAGTCTTTGTTTCAGCCGCGCCACTTGACTGATTAGCCGGCCATCGTACTCCCCGATATCCGACTCTAGATAGCAATCAGCAAGACCCAAAGTGTCATCGCCCAACACTGCCACCTCGTAGGGCAGCTGGGCCGTAAGTTCCCTCGTCAAGGCCACCCGGTGAGGATGGACCCGGAGGGTAATCTGCCGGGCCTGTTCCGCGGCCGTGAGCACCCCTTCGATAATCCCGGCCAACACATCGTCGTCGAATTTGGCCTGATAGGACACCAGCTTGCCAGCAAGCTCACACAGAAGCCCGATCAATTGGGGCTCCAACTCCTCCATCTTACGCCGTCGGTCGGCCACCGCCGCGTCCAAAACCCGCTGGGCTTGATCGATGAGCTCCTGGGCCTTTGCCTGGCCTTGGGCAAAGCCTTCCGCGTACCCCGCAGAGAAACCCTCTTCCCTGGCGGTTTCCCGGATTTCGTCCGCGGCGGCCTTGGCTGCGGCCACGATCCCCTCGGCCTCTTCTTGGGCCTGGGCCAACACCATGGCCTTCTCCCTGGCCAATTCCTGTTGGAGGTGCCGTTTCTTTTCCGCCAGTTTTTGCTGGATTTCCATCAGTTCGTGGCGAATCTCCTCCAGGGTGCGTACCTCTTTCGGATACAGGGCATAGGTAACACTGCCGTTTTGCACCTTACAAACAAATTGACCCTTCACTAAGCTAGACAACGACGGTATCCTCCCCTCCCCGGGCGATGACGATCTCGCCCAGTTCATCCAACCGACGAATGATATTGACAATCCGACCTTGGGCCTCTTCCACTTCCCGTAGTCGCACGGGGCCCATCACTGCAATATCTTCCTTAAGAGCCTCGGCAGCCCGGGAAGACATGTTGTTGAAGATGACATTGGCCACATCTTCGCTGGCGGTCTTGAGGGCCAAGGCGATATCCCGGGAACTGACCTCCCGCAGTACCCGCTGGACTGCCCGATCGTCCAGGAAGATGATATCCTCAAAGACGAACATCCGTTCCCGGATCTCTTCGGCTAAGTCGGGATCATTCTGGGCCAATCGATCCAGGATCGCCTTTTCCGTAGTACGGTCCACCCGGTTCAGGATGTCTACGATGGCGTCGATACCCCCGGAGACGTTTACATGCTGACCTTCGTAGGAAGCGAGCTTCTCCTTGAGGGCTTGTTCCACCAAAGCCACCGCATCGGGAGCAATCCGGTCGATACTGGCGATCCTTTTGGCCACGTTAGCCTGCTGTTCCGGCGGCAGCTCGGCCAAAATGGCGGCCGCCTGACCGGGACTTAAGTGGCACAGGGTGAGGGCCACGGTCTGGGGATGTTCTCCCTCTAGGAAACTGAGGAGTTGATCCACCGAAGCCCGCCGGGCAAATTCAAAGGGACGCTGCTGGAACCGGCTCTTCAGGCGGGAGAGGATCTCCTCCGCCTGTTGCCGTCCCATGGCCTTCTCCAAAATGGCCCGGGCGTAATCGATACCACCCCGGGAGGCGTAATCGAAGGCTAAGCACATGTCCCGAAACTCCTGCAAAACGGCCTGTCGGGTCTCCGTGTCCACGCTCTTAGTGGAGGCCACCTCCGCCGCCAGGGCTTCCACATCGGTGGGATCCAACTGGCGGATCATGGACGCGGACAGGTCCGCTCCAAGGGAAATCATCAGCACTGCTGCTTTTTGTAACCCCGACATGCGTGTCTTCATCTCATACATCCCCCAACCAGGCTCGTAAAGCATCTATTACTTGCGTCGGCTGCTCCTTGTACATCCGAGAAATTTCCTGTTGTAGGTCGTGCTGCGTATTCCTTGCTTCCTGTGAAGCGCCGTCATCGGCGGCCGCCTCGATGGCAGCCTTCAACCACTCGGGAACTGCGCTCTCTTCCGCCGGTGCATGCTTCCGCCGCCTTATCAGAACTATAACGAGAATAATAATTATTGCTAATGCGGCGGCGAATAGGGCCCAGGGCAGATAATCACGTACGGGTTCTACCACCGGCTCTTCCCAAATATCTGGCTGATCGAAGGGGGTGGCAGCAAAGGCAGTGGAGTAGACCGCTACCTGGTACGGTACCCGGTCCCCAAGACCCAAGGTGGCCAGAGCCGTCTCCCGCACTTGCTGTTCCAGTTCCGGGGTCAGTTCCCCATCAATCCAAACCGCGGCGGAACAACTGGTAACTTTGCCTGGCGCGACGATGGTCCTTTCCACATGCCGATTCAACTCATAGTTCCGGGTAATGTCGCTTTTGGCGTAATCCCCCACCGTACTTCCCTCGGCCTGCTCATAGGTGGGGATATTGGAACTGATGCCGGCAATCCCCCCGGGAATCTCGGTGCTACCCCGGAAGGTCTCTTCATACAACTGCTCACTGCGGATCAATTGCCCCTCTTCCCCGGGTTCGAAAACCTCACTGGTGATCTCCCGGTAATCGAAGTCCATGGAGACACTCACCCGGGCCACCACTCGACCGAAACCGAAGACCTGCTCCAAAAGACCACGGAGCCGATCCTCCAAATGGCGCTCATATTGCTGCTGCAGCTGAAACTGGGTGAGCATCTGCATACCGGATACCTGGAAGACCCCGTCCTCCGCCAGGAAAGCAGACAAGGTGTTCCCTTGGGTGTCCACCACGGTGACGTTTTTGGGCTTCATACCCTCCACACTGTAGGCCACCAGGTTCACAATTCCCCGAATCTGCCATTCGCTCAGGGTCCGTCCAGGCCGCAGCTTAACCAACACCGAAGCGGTGGGCTCATAGCGATCCCTGAGGAAAATGCTCTGCTCGGGAATCACCAGGTGCACCCGGGCGTCTTCCACTTCCTCCAATTGCCTCAAAGTCCTAGTCAGTTCCCCCTGCAAGGCTGCGGCGTACTGGACCCTCCGGTCAAACTCGGTGCTGCCAAAACTAGCTTCCTTGAAGCTTTCCAGCCCCACCACTCCACCGCTGGGTAAGCCCTCCGCGGCAAGGTCAATCCGGAGTTTATACACCTGGTCTTGGGGAACAAGGATGGTCCTGCCCTGGTCGCTGAGACGGTAAGGAATGCCTTGTTCGTCCAGCTTGCGCACAATCTCCCCGGAGTCCCTAGGATCCAGACCAGTAAAGAGGGCAACCAACTCCTGACGTCCGGACAGAAGGATAGGGCCCACCACCAACCCGATGAAGACCACCAGGCCAATCCCAAGGGACACTTTCGTCCAACGGGGTAACGCGTTTAATCTGCCTAATAGCTGCTGGAACATTTCCATAAGAGCCACTCAATCCTTGGGTATTTTAAACTTGAATCCGCATAATCTCTTGGTAAGCTTCTACTACTCTGTTCCGGATCTGAATGACAAGCTGCAAGTTCAGCTCTGCCTTCTGCATTGTCAGCATCACATTGTGCAGATCGTCCCTTTGGCCAAGGGCCAAAGCCAAAGCCTCCTCATGGGCCACCCGCTGGCTGTGCAAAAGTTCCTCTGCCGCTTCCTTGAGGAACGAGGCAAAACTACGTCCATTTCCCTGCACCCGCTGGTTAAGGGGCTGCTGGATTTCGATCTGTAACGGACGAATATTCTCGACTCTCATCCCAGCATCCCTCCCTATCGGCCGATCTGCAGGGCCGCTTGGGCCATGGTCTTACCCGCCTGAATCACCGTGGCATTGGCCTCATAGGCCCGGACCGCTCCGATCATATCCACCATTTCCCGAATTACATCCACATTGGGATAGGTGACATAGCCTTCGGGGTCCGCGTGGGGGTGTCCCGGTTCATAGACCCGGCGCAGTTCTGACCGGTCCTCCACGATGGCCGCCACCCGTACGCCGGACACCGCCGCCTTGTCCCCCTGCAAGCCCGCTAGGATCTGGGCGAAGCTGGGCGCATAGCTTGCGGGACGATATACCACCATTTTCCGGCGGTATACGTCACCGGTTTCGGTGCGGGTACTTTGGGCGTTGGCGATATTCGCCGAAATCACATCCATCCGCAACCGCTCGGCGGTCAGGGCAGAAGCGCTGATATCAAAGGAGCTGAAGAAACCCATGGATTATCGTCTCCCTTCGGTAATGGCCGCCCCTAGCATCTTCAGATGACTAGTCAACACCGTCGAGACCGCTTGGTAATAGAGGGTATTCTTCGCTAGGGTAGCATTCTCGTACTCCAAATCCACATTGTTGCCGTCCTGGCGGATCTTAGTGCGGACTTCCTGCACCAAGGGGCCAGTGCTGAGCCGGGCCCCAATATGTTTCTCATTGGTACCCACGAGCTGCAACCGCTGGCTTTGGCCCAGGGCCTGCTGCAAGGTCTCCTCAAACTGGAGGTCCTTCCGCCTGTATTTCGGCGTATGGATGTTGGCGATATTCTCACTGATGATCTCGTGCCTGAGGGCCGCCACATCCAAGGCATAGGCCAAACCAGCGATGGCTTTAGTTTGCATTGTCTTCACTCCTTCCGAACATAGATACAAGAAGCAGCCCAGATCCCAACAATAAAGGAAAGGACCTGGACTGCCCCTACTATACAAAGATAGTCTCTTTCGGTAACCCGGCTTCCTACTCTGACAGTAGGCCCGAGGCTTTGCGTCCCCACCTCACGATGGGTTTGCCTTTATCGTTGAGATCTATTCGATTGTTATCTTCAGTACCGCGATGAATTCCTTAACATAAATTCTTAACAACATATTCGCTAAATTCCCGCGAATCCCTTCTTTCTCAGACAAAAATCCTGGGGTTTTGACATAAGCCCAGGGAAAAAAGAAAGAACGTGTGCTAAGTTGACCGTTCGATCCCATATCGTTCCAATATTTCATCTGGCGTGCCAAGCTCCTTTGGCAGTAGTCTCACCGTGTAAC